>SVMB01000124.1 GCA_015067675.1 Oscillospiraceae bacterium | reverse complement strand
TCTCCTTTTACTGCTGGGACTGGGCTGCGCACTGCTTGAAGAGCATCCCCGCGCCGCACTTTCCCGCCATCCCATGACTGTTCTCGCAACCGTAGGCATCATCCTCCTGCTGACCGTTCTTCCGATTGTACTATAGAATACATAAGGAGCGAAAAAGCCATGTCTTACTACATTGGTATTGACGTCGGTACTTCCAGCGTCAAGGCTTCCATCATCAACCCCGCTGATGCCCGCATCCTCACCTACCGTGCACTCTACAGCGAACTGGGCAATACCCCCGCCGGATGGTGGGAAGCGCTCAAGCGTGCCGTGGCACAGGTGACGGCAGACCTCGGCCCCGACTGCGGCGGCCTGGGCATGGATGCACAGGTTGGTACATACATCCTCTATCATGAAAACGAGCCCGCCGATTCCTGGCCGGTCTACGGCTGGGGCGGCCCCTACGGCAGCGCCCAGCGTGAGGCTCTGCAGAAGGAAAAGGGCACTGAATATTTCGTTCGCCACACCGGCATGCCTCTGCCGATGGTCAACTCCTTCCCCATCGCCCGCATGCGCTGGTTTGCTGAGGATCGCACGGATGAATGGAATCACTGCACCCATGTGCTGGCGCCCAAGGATTACCTGTATCTGCAGCTTACCGGTGAACTCATCTCCGACAGCTTCACCTGGAACGGCCTTGAAAATCCCGCCACCGGTGTTCCGGACGATGAAATTCTTGATCTGATCGGCATCTCCCGTGGGAAACTGCCCCGGATGGTTCCCGCACTGGCAGGTCCCGCAGGCCTCAGCGAAGCTTCCGCCGCAGCACTGGGACTGCGTCCCGGCACCCCCGTTTACATGGGCTGCAACGATGCCCACGCCTCCATCCTCGGCATGGGTGTTACGTCACTTTCACAGGCTTTCGATCTGACCGGTACCTCTGAGCACATCGGCCTGATCACGCCCAATGCATTGGGCGACGGCGAGCTGGTATGCTCCCCCTATTTCGAAGGCTTCACCACCTTTGGCGTCACGGCGTCCTCCGGCCAGTCCATCGACTGGGGTATGGAGCGCTTCCCGGCTGATGAAGAAGCTCTCTGGCAGGTCTACCGCGGCGTCGCCGCCGGTGAAAAGGCTCCGCCGCTGTTCCTCCCCTATGTCTGCGGTGAGCGCAGCCCCATCTGGGACGGCGATGCAAGAGGCGCTTTCCTGGGTCTGTCCAATACCCACACCGACGCGGACATGCTCTACAGCGTGTTTGAAGGCGTGGTATTCTCCGTCTGGCACATCTGGTCGATGCTGCCCGCAAGCCTGACCGGCGATGTGCGTCGGCTGCGGCTGGGCGGCGGCGCCTCCCAGAATGATTTCCTCAACACCCTCAAGGCCGATCTCTTCGGCACGTCGCTTGAGATCCTGGCCGAGAAAAATACCGGCGCACTGGGTGCCGGTATGATCGCCGCCGTCGGCAACGGCGCCTGGAAAACCCTTGCTGACGCAGCCGACGCCTGCGTACGGCTGCATCACACCGTGAATCCCCAGGCCGATCCGCGCTTTGCCCAGGCTCTGCGCCGCCGCTTTGAGGTCTACCGCGATGTCTGCGGCATCAACCGCGCCTATGACCTCTATCGCCTGCGGTAATGCCCGTCCGGTGTTTGTAAACGAATTGTCATAATCATAACAAATTTTCGACTTGTAATTTTGCCCGCGATGCGGTATACTATAGTCGCGCTAAAGAACTCCTGTCGGGTGCGTGAAAGCGTTTTGTTATTAACCCACAATTAATAACAAATCGGAGACGATCTTCGACGACGGTTTGCAGGCCTCCCGCCTCCTGTATACAGGATGAGTGGATGTTGGAAGCAGTAAAGTCTGAGAGAGAGACCCCACCCTACACCCGTAGGTTATTAATTCAACGTGGTACGGCCAGATGGGAGAAGTTCGTAAGCAAGAAGGACGGTATCGGATTATCCGACACCGTCCTTTTCCTATTTCCATACGAAAAAATCTGCGTTTATCCTCTTGCCACAGGCGTACGGAGCATGACCGAGTAGACCTTCTGCGGCGACGCAGGACTGGTTTCCCGGATCAGACCGTCGTAGAATACGGTCACTTCGTCTCCGACCTGAAAATCACACACGCTGTCCCCGGGTTG
This sequence comes from Oscillospiraceae bacterium, assembly GCA_015067675.1. Classification (GTDB taxonomy): domain Bacteria; phylum Bacillota; class Clostridia; order Oscillospirales; family QAMX01; genus SIG502. The sequence goes on along the minus strand of SVMB01000124.1, from coordinate 6,318 downwards.
CGCGTCCAGCGATACGTTCATCAGCTCCTTCACCGACTCTCCGTCCAGCGGCTGTACCAGAATGCTGTTCTGCAGCACCTCTCTAACAATTCCGGTGAAGCGCGGCTCCTCCGCGATCATGTCATCCATCGTTTTGGCGCAGCCTGCGCATCCCAGAATAAAGCTCAGAGCAAGTATGGCAATCATGGTAGTCTGCATATGCAATCCTCCTTGTATCCGTAATTCGGTTTACAATAATATAGACGCATAGGATTGGCAAAATGTTCCTGCCCGCAAAAAGATTTTTCCATACAGAAAGGCCGCGGGGCAAATGACTGCTCCGCGGCCTGTTCATCGGTATTCGGGATTACTGATCGTCCTCTTCGGCTTCTTCGCCGTCGTCATAGAAATCTCCCTCGTCGATGCGCTCAACGAACATCGCAAAGAGCTTTTCCTGCAGCCACTCTTCCTCGACGGTAGCCAGAACTTCCTCATCCTCGCCTTCGGATTCCACGCGCAGGATCACAAGCTCAGCTTCCTCGGAAAGGGACATCTCGGCGGGAATAAAGGCCATATAGGTCTGACCTTCGTATTCCAGCGTATCCAGATGCTCAAATTCCTGTTCCACGCCGTCCTCGTCGCAGAGAACCACAAAGTTGTTGCCATATTCTTCGCTCATTTTCATTTCCTCCTGAAAATAATAACTGAATCGCCGCAATTAAGCCGCGGCAGCAGTTTCGCATTGGTCAATTTCATTCCAGACAGCTTCCCAGATGCAGTCACGCCAGGTATAGGCCTCTTCATAGCAGGCGGTGATCTCCTCAAGCTCCTTGAGAAGGGTCGTGGAAGCCTTGTCGGACCTGCTCATGCCCAGGGAGACCTGCAGCTTGCCAAGCGCCGACACGGTTTCGTCATCAAAGATCTCATCGGGCTGTGCGCCGAGATAACCCAGCAGATAGAGTCTGTTTTCCAGTGCCTGAATCTGTGCCTTATCGGAACCGGCACCGATGGCTGCACCGGTTTTCAGCGTACCCAGCGCGTCGTATTCATAATAGACCTTTTCATCCTCCGCGGCGATGTCGGGCTCCAGACCGTCACCGTCATAGGCGCCGGTCACGGGGAGAATCGCCTCGCTGATGGAGCATACCACGATGTAGTCATCGAGGAAATAACTGGCCTGGCCGCGTCCCTTGCCGTAGCTGTGACTGCCGACCAGCGTGGCAAGTCCCAGATCATGCAGGGCGCCCGCCATCAGTTCGGATGAACTGGCGGAATTGCCGTTGATGAGCACATAAAGCTTCTCCGCCGCAAACCCTCCGCCGCTGCTTCTGTGCTCGCGCACAAAGCCACGGCTGCGTTCGGTGAAATAGAGCTCATCGGCCTTCGGCGTAAACGCATCCAGCGCTTCTTCCAGCTGCACCACCGAGCCGCCGGGATTGTCCCGCAGGTCGATGATGACAGTTTTCACCGACTTGGCTTCAAAGTCCGCAATCGCCGCTTCGAGTCCCTCCGTAAAGTCTTCTTCCGAGAAGCGCTCGATGCGAAGAACGCCCACGCCGTCGATGATCTGATGGCTCACGTTGGGGATTTCCACCTCGGCGGGAACCAGTTCAAAGGTCAGCTCTTCGTTCTCACTTCCGCGCAGAACGCTCATCGTGCATTCCTGTCCGCGGGTCTGGGCCATATACTCTGAAATCTCCTCCGGCGTCATAACACGCAGATCACGGTCGTTGATGGCAATCACGCGGTCGCCTGCCTGCATCCCCGCCTTATCCGCCGGACTGCCCGGCTGAATCTCATCAGCCCAGAGCATGGTACCGTAAACATGATACGTCATGCCGATACCCTTATAGTCTCCGGAACTGGGATAAGCCAGCGCATATTCCTCTTCGCTGAAGATGTAGGTATGATGGTCGTAAAGCCAGAGCATGGTATCCATAAAGAATCCTGCGTTTTGCTCATCTTCCCGGAACCAGGAAATGAGATCGGCCCGCATAGCGATGGGACCGGGTACCTTGTCGGTTTCAAAAACCGTCTGGTACGCCTTGAGCATGGGATTGTCATTGAGACCCGAGTCAATGTGCAGCACCTGCACATAGTAGGCAAGCTTTGATGCCAGCTCATACTGATAGGCCGGCGTTTCCAGTCTGCCCTGCCGGAAATAATCCGGTATTGCCAGCGCCTGACCTGCAATCAACGCGACGGCAATGAGCAGACAGATCGCTTTCTTCATTCTATTCATGCGTTTCCCCCTCCTTCGGGGCAAATGGGATTGGGTACGTCCGCCACATTCCGGCCAAGCGCCAGCGCTTTCAGTCCGCCGCCGAGCACATATGACGTAGCGGCAGCCAGAAGTCCTGCACGAAAGCCCGGCTTTTCCTCTTCGTACACCTGCCGGAAGCTCTGCGCCGTACGTCGCAGCGAACCAAGAAGTGCCGCGGCATCCTGTGCCGCATATGCTTCTGCACAGGCATACAGGTTCTTCACATGCCGCCGGTAAGCAGAGGTCATGCACGCGCTTTCCCGGGACGCATCGGTGCGGCTGGCCAGCATTCCTGCCCGCTTACAGGTATAGCGAATGTCGTACAGGGGATTTTCCCGGTCACGCCGCAGATACCACTCCGGGTTTTCCCGCTCAAGCCTTGCGCCATCCGGCGCCAATGCCAGAAACCGTGCTGCGTCCGCAGGCAGTCCTTCTGTCCGCAGCGACCGTGGCTCAGCGTTGAGGCTTTCCCACGGCATCCGTGCAAGCTCTGTAAGGGTCTGCTGATACCAGCCGTCTGACAGCTGCAGATTGAGAAATCCCTGCTCTGCCCTGACATAGGCTAGCGGCAGCTTGTCCAGCGGCAGATTGAGCGCGGCGTACAGTGCAAGCCTTTGCGCCGGTATTCCGCTTTTCCTCGCTGCCTGCAGGCAGAAGGTGCAGACCCAATCGCCCCGACCGGGCATTTTTCCGGGCTGCAGCGGCAGAATCTCCGGCATTGAAACCATCAGAAACCCCGCCCGCAGCACTGCGGCAATCGCACGTCCCAGTTCCTCGCGCAGCGGCGTCATCAGCTTACGCCCACCTGCTCGCGGACATTGAGCCGCAGCTTATTCTCTGCCGTCGGCACGTTGTTGATCTCAATGGAGTAATCAATCTCCACGTCGCCGCCGAAATCGCAGATGGTCTGACGAACCCGGCTGGTACGCACGGCAATGGTCATCGGTTCGCCGCCTTCGAGCTGATAGAGCCCGTAGTGCTTTTCGCCCTGACGAAAGACCATATGGGTGGACATCGGTCCGTTGCGCATGACGGTTACACCGCCCGCCTCCACCTTCAGCGTCGTTGTCACGCCGACCATGCCGGTCAGCTCGCTCTCCCGATAGGTAATGAAGTAGCTGCCGTTTTTCCGGTACAGGCGGCCCTCCGTGATCAGCTCCATGAGTTCTTCATCGTTTTCGGGACTTACCACACCCTTGAGGGTGATAATAACATCCTTACGCAATCATTTCTCTCCGTTTCGTGAGTAATGTATACTTCCGTATAGTATACACGAAATGCCGAACAAATTCAATGGCTTTCACACAACTTTTACGGTTTCGTATCAGGTTTTTCCTGTCCCGTTCCGACAGCAAATGCTGTATTCTTTCAGAATTAACTTTGTGTTCACCGTTGATTCTCACCGCCCACTTGACGCGGACTTCTTTTGGGCTTATACTGAATTAAAACCTGAAACGGAGTCGATTGCCATGTTTACCTTCATTCTTCTGCTGCTCGTTGTCCTTCCTCTGCTGCATTTTCTCATGATCTCTCCCGACCGCAAGCGCATGATGCCGTGCAATTCCCTGTGCGGCCGTTCCTATGCCCACCGCGGTCTTCACTCCCTGCGCAATCAGGTTCCCGAAAACTCCCTGCAGGCCTTTTCCTACGCTGCCAGCCGCGGCTACGGCATCGAGCTGGACGTGCGGCTTTCAGCAGACGGTCAGGTGGTGGTCTTTCACGACGATAACCTCTCCCGCATGACCGATGATCCCCGTCTGGTGAGCGCGGTAACGTATGAAGAGCTTCGTACCCTTCCTCTCAACGGCACTTCCCAGACCATTCCCCTGTTCTCCGAGGCTCTGGAAGTCATCGGCGGACGTGTGCCGCTGCTCATCGAGCTCAAGCCCGGCGCCAACCGCGACGAGCTTTGCCGCAAGGTATGGGAACTTCTGCAGGGCTACGAGGGAGATTATGCCGTGCAGAGCTTTGACCCCCGCTCGCTCAACTGGTTTCGCCGCAATGCACCCCAGGTCTGGCGCGGTCAGCTTTCCACGAACCTGCGTCTCTCCTCCCCCAGCATGAATCCGATCCTTGCCTGGGCGCTGACCAACCTCTATATGAACTTCCTCTCCCGCCCGCATTTTGTCTCCTATGACGTCAACTTCTTCGGCAACCGCAATCTGCGCTCTCTCCGCGTCCGTCACGGCATGGCAAGCGCCGCCTGGACGGTGGACAATACAAACGATTACGAAAACGTTGTCAAGTACGCTCAGATGATCATCTTCGAAGGCATCCTGCCTCCCATTCGTTTTGACGATTCCCGCAGCGGCGTTACCCGCCGCGAGCGCACTCCTGCCGGAGGCAAGCGTCGATGAACCAAACGCCCCATATTCCCAATCTCACTCATCTCTCCGGTCATCTGGCAGAAATCCTGACCAATGATAATCCCGGCGCACTCCTCACCCAGGCAGGACCCTTCATGGATCTGATGATGCGGTACAACTGTGCACTGCGTGAGGTCAAAACCAAGTTTGAGGTCTTAAACGACGAGTTTACCGTCCGCTACAAGCGTAATCCCGTTGAAAGCATCCAGACCCGCATCAAAAAGCCTATCAGCATTCTGGAAAAGCTGGAACGCCGCGGCTATCCCGCAACGGTGGAAAGTGTGCAGGAAAACCTCAATGACGTGGCGGGAATCCGCATCATCTGCTCATTTCTGGATGACATTTACGAGCTTGTCGATATGTTTACCGCGCAGGATGATATCCGGGTTCTGGCGATCAAGGACTACATCAAAAATCCCAAGCCAAACGGCTACCGAAGTCTGCATCTGATCATCGAGATTCCCATTTTCCTCTCCGATCACAAGGATCAGATCAAGGTCGAGGTTCAGTTCCGCACCATCGCCATGGACTTCTGGGCCAGTCTTGAACACAAGCTGCAGTACAAAAAAGACATTGAAAACGCCGATGAGATCGCCGAACAGCTCTCCGCCTGCGCCGAGCGCATCGCAGCACTCGACCGCGAGATGCAGGAAATCAGCCGCAAAATAGAGAACGAATGAGGAGTATCGCTATGAAAAAGCCCACAAAGGTTATCATTTCCTTCGACACCGAGGACTTTACCTCCGACCGCAGCAATGACGCCATTCTCGAGCTTGCCCACATCTGCGAAAGCGAGGGGGTGCGCGGCCACTTCGCCCTTGTCGGCCTTGTCTGCCGCGAACTGATCGCTCACAAGCGCTGGGATGTACTCGATGCCCTCCGCCCCCACGTGGTTGGTACCCACACCTACGGTCACAGTCTGCACCCGGACATCTGCGAGCTGACCGATGAAGCCTCCTACGAAAAAGCCTACCGGCAGGCAGCCATCTCCGAATGCGAGGGACTGGGCATGATCCGCGCCGCCACCGGCCGTTTCGACATTCTCTACGGCTGCCCTCCCGGCAACAGCAAGAGCTACGTGGCCATGTATCTTTATGCCGATCTGGGTATCCCCTTCTACTGCGACACCGTCATTGAAGACGAAAAGCACTCCGACGTCTATTACTGCAACTGCCGCCAGATCGGTTACACCTGCGGCATGGAAGGCATGTTTTTCCCCGAGGATGCCCCGCCGATGGAAGCTTTTCTCGACCAGTGGGCCCGGAAGGATCAGGTCATCGTCTACTGCCATCCCAACATGATCCCCTTCACCCAGTTCTGGGACGGCGTCAACTATAACCGTGAAAACAAGCATCCCTACGGTCAGTGGGAGGCCTGTACGCCCCGCGATCCCGCTGAAATCCGTCGCTTCTATGACGGCTTCCGCCGCCTGCTCAAAACCCTCAAGGCGGATCCCCGCTTCTGCGTGACGGATCTGGAAACCCTGCGGGATTCAGAGCCTGCCCGCGGTACGCTGAAGCCTTCCGATATTCCCACGCTGCGCAATGCTCTGCGCGAGAAGCTTGCACCGGTGAACGCGCCGTTCTCCCTCTCCGTCGCCGATATCTTCCAGGCCGCCGTGCGATTCCTGCGCGGTGAAAGCGAATACGTTCCCGGCAAGGTCTACGGTTTCCTCGACGCCCCCCGGGGCATCAAGGAAACCGTAGACCT
>SVMB01000123.1 GCA_015067675.1 Oscillospiraceae bacterium | reverse complement strand
AGCCGAAGTAGCGCTCCAGCAGACCCTTGAAAGCCTTGCCGTGGCGAGCCTCGTCGCGGGCCATCTCATGGACGGTGTCGTGGATGGCATCCAGGTTCTGGGCCTTGGCCATCTTAGCCAGCTCAAACTTGCCGGCGGTGGCGCCGTTCTCGGCCTCAACGCGCATCTCGAGGTTCTTCTTGGTGGAGTCGGTCACGACTTCGCCCAGGAGCTCGGCAAACTTGGCGGCGTGCTCGGCTTCTTCGTAAGCAGCCTTCTCCCAGTATTCGCCGATCTGGGGATAGCCTTCACGATGGGCAACACGGGCCATGGCCAGGTACATACCGACCTCGGTGCACTCGCCTTCGAAGTTGGCGCGGAGCCCTGCCAGGATCTCCTCGTCAACACCCTTGGCAACGCCGACAACATGCTCGGCAGCCCAGGTCATATCGCCCTTGACTTCGTTGAACTTCTCGGCAGGAACCTTGCACTGGGGGCATCTCTCGGGAGCGGAATCGCCTTCATGAACATAACCGCAAACGCTGCAAACGAACTTCTTCATAATCTTTTCCTCCATGTTTTGAGTTGAGTTTTAACTCAGTTTTGATTTTGTTTTTTCAGTTGTTGTGTTTCCCTCTTGGGATGGCTATAGTATACAGTATCAGTGCACGTTATGCAATTGGCAGAATGTACAAAATGAAGTTAATATACACTAAAAAAGTACACAAAAAGAAAGACGAATTTTCCGCTGTGAGAATCAATTGAGATGAAAAAATGGATAGATTCTTCAAAAATGAACGTAAAAACCTGCGTTTGGTGATTTTATAATACCGACTTAAAATGTGTTGCCGACGGCCAAAAAACAGCCTCCGGCAGGTATCCGGAGGCTGAAAAGGTACGGAGCGTCAGTATACAATACTAATGAATAAGAGGTAAAAGGCTGTCGCAGGAAGGGTTATCTGACGGCTTTTCGCCGGATGAGAAGATTGGGCTTCTCGGTGAGAAGGGTTGCGAGGATGAGGCTTACCATGATGAGTCCGGCGCCGATGAAGCCGGGCAGGGTGAGCCGTTCGCCCAGCATGAAGTAGGCCGCGACGGCGGTGAAGAGGGGTTCGGAGCACATGAGGAGAGAGGCGTACATGGAGCTGACGCCGGTCAGGCCAACGTTCTGCAGGATAAAGGCGAAGAACGAGGTACCGATGGCCAGATAGGCCAGAATCCACCAGCCGGAGGCCGGAACGTGGGCAAGGACGGTGACATCCTCAAAGAGCAGTGCGCAGATAAAGCAGCAGAGGGCCGTCACGGCAAACTGCACGGCGCTCACCGCCATGGCGTCGGTTTCTTCCAGAACCCTGGCCGAGCTTACCAGCATCAGCGCGGAGGCGGCGGAGCTCAAAAGCGCCAGCGCTTCGCCGATACCGAAGCCGAATCCGCCCTCTGCACCGCACATCAGGTACATACCCGCCATCACGATGACGATGGGAATCCACTGCGCGGCGTGCATCTTCTGGCGATAGAACAGGAAGGCCAGAATCGGGGTGAAAAGCACGGACAGGCCCATGAGGAAGCCGGCGGCGGTGGCGGCAGCCAGACGCAGGCCGAAATTGGAGAGGATATAGGCCGCAGCCGTATAGACCGAGGCGATGAGAATCGGCCGCAGCTTTGCCTGCCGCAGTGCGGGGACGATGCGGCGGCCAAAGACCGCCATCATCAGGACAAACGAGAGGGCAAAGCGCAGCGCCAGCAGCAGAAAGTTGGGGATCACGCCCTCCATGAGCTTGATCATGGGGTTGCCGATGCCCCAGAGGATGCATTCCAGCAGGATCATGCCGCCGCAGAGCAGGCTGCGGTTACGGGTGTTGTTCATAGGTCTCCTTTACGGTAGCCGACGCAAAGCCGGGAGCGAACGGCTCCCGGCTTTGGGGATACGCATGATTTGTGGTTTATCGGGGAATCAGAATGCGCGCAGCGCCGCTTCACGCATTTTGGCAAAGAGTTCGGTGTCGGTGGTGTAGTTTTCAAAATCCGAGCAGAGCGGATCGCAGAACTGGGCGATCTTCTCCATGGGCAGCTGCTTGAGGACTTCCGCATCCTCGGCGCCGAAGAGCTGACCCTGGGAGCGCACGCTGTTCCAGGGGCCGCGGGGTCCGGGGTAGACAATGAAGCCGTTGCCGGGAGGCAGGGGCTTACCGGCGGTGGCGAAGCAGTTATAGAGGAAAGGATCGCGCTTGCCGTAGGCATTGTAGCCCCAGTGGAGGAAGCCGCCGAAATTGAGCCGTGCGCAGAGCCAGAAGGGCAGGCGTCCGGCCAGCAGCGGCAGGTCGGTGGCGCGGTTCATCCATTTACCTGCCGGGAAGCCGCAGGTATAGACCCAGAGTTCCTCGCCCATGGCCTGGAGCTTATCAAAGGTCTCGCGGTGCTTATCATACACGGCCTGCTTGACGCACCAGATATCCGTGGCGCCGCCGATTTCGGTGGTCTCCACGGGATCGTGGATGGTGACGCCGGGCATGCACTTGCGGCAGATGCCGGACAGGGCGCGGTAGCTTTCACTGTTGGGGAACTGGGGCTCATCCACGAGGCACTGCATCCACTGATTCTGCCAGCCGTTATCGGTGACGACCTTCCAGAGCTTGGTGAAGTAGATTTTCAGCTGGCGATAGCCCTCCACGGAGGAGGTGGTGATATCGCGATCCCAGAGCAGATACTGATCGGGCTCATTCCAGACCTTGAAGCGGGCAACGAAGCCGCCGTAGATGTAGGAATATCCCTTGGACAGGGCGAGCTTACCCATCTGCTCACAGAAGGAGAAGTCGAAGTCCACGACCTTACCGTCGGCGTCACGGACGGGCTCGCCGGAGGGGAGCTTGAGATGGCCCGAGCGCAGCTCGAGCTGGTTATCCATGTAGGAATCCACCAGCATCCAGAAGGCGTCGGAGCCGGGCTCGACCATATGGGCGCCGGCGATGTCCTCGGGGAAGAGCCAGTTGACCACGCCGAGCCGGGCCTTGTCGAGCGTGGGCACCACGGCCCGGGAGACGAAGAGACTGAGCTTGATGGGGATGATCTCATCGCCCACGTTGAGGGTCAGCACGGCGTTGTGATCGCCGGGCTCGGCGTCGGCGGATGCCTCGAGGCGAATGAAGAGAGCCAGTCTGCCGCTGCGCACGGTGGCACGCTTGAGGGGAACGGTCACGTCGTAAACATCAAAGGGTGCCTTGCGGGTGACGAAGTCGGCCACTTCCTCATAGGCGTCGGCGGTATGGGTGAGCCTGCCGCTGTTTTCCTCGACGCGGGTGGGCAGGAGCTGATATAAGGAAGCCTTGACGCCGGGAGCGCAGTCAAGGGAGACGGAGATTTTCGTACCGGCGGTGAGCTCGGTATCGCCCAGAATCTGGAGCGCGGTATGGGCGTTGCGGGCCATGGAAAGCGCGGGGAAGGAACCGGGAGCGGTGAGAGTGGTGTCGGGGTAGAGCCATGTGTTGTCACAGTAACCTTGCAGAAGCATGAGTGCACGTCCTTTCATGATTATAGATAAGATTATGAATGTGAGGGATTATGCGCGGCGGGCGCGCAGACGTTTCATCACGTCGTTTGCGCCCCGTCCAAAGCAGTCGTGCAGCGCGACATAGTCGGCGTAGAGCTGCTCGTAAATTGCCTGATTCTCCGGAATCGGGCGGTAGATCTTATCCTTGATGCGGGCGCAGCGCTGGATGACGGCGGTGAGGCTGTCAAACTGACCGCTGACGGAGGCGCCGAAGATGGCGGCGCCCAGCGCACAGGCCTGGGCAGCGTCGCAGACACGGATCTCCCGTCCGGTCACGTCGGCGTAGATCTGCAGGAGCATCTCGTTTTTCTCAGCGATGCCGCCGGCGGCATAAAGGCTGTCGATGGCGACGCCGGAGGCTGCGAAATTGTCCACGATCATACGGGTACCGTAGGCGGTGGATTCAATCATGGCCCGGTACATATCCTCGGGACGGGTTGCCAGGGTCATACCCAGCATCAGGCCGGACAAATCGGCGTCCATGAGCACGCTGCGGTTGCCGTTCCACCAGTCAAGCGCCAGCAGGCCGTGCTGGCCGGGCTTCTGGGTCTGGGAAAGCCTCGTCAGCAGCGTATGGACGCTGATGCCCTCGGACTTTGCCTGTTCCTGATAGGCTGCGGGCACGCAGTTCTTCACAAACCAGTCAAACTGATCGCCCACGCAGGACTGACCGGCCTCGAAGGCATACCAGCCGGGAAGCACGCCGTCCTTGACCATGCCGAGAATGCCGGGAACGCGCTTTTCCTCGTCTCCCAGCACGATATGGCAGGAGGAGGTGCCGATGATCATCAGAAGCTGACCGGCGCGGGTGATACCGGCAGCGGGAAGGGCGGAATGGGCGTCGATGATGGGGGCGGCAACGGGCGTGCCGGGCACAAGGCCGGTGAGATCGGCACCGTCCTCGGTGATGTAACCTGCCAGGGTACCGGTGGGGATGATATCGCCCGAGAGCTTGCCGCGGGCGACGGAATCCAGCCGCGGATGCACCGCGCGCAGGAAGTCCTCACTAGGATAGCCGTCGTTCCAGAGTGCCTTATAGCCCGCCATGCAGGAGTTGTGTACTTCCCTGCCCACCAGCAGAGAAACGATCCAGTCACCGGCTTCGATGAAGCGGAAGGTTTCGTCATAGAGGTCGGGCGCTTCGTCGAGAATCTCCAGAAGCTTGGGCAGCGCAAGCTCCGAGGAGAGTCTGCCGCCGTAACGGGCAAGCCAGTCCTCGCCGCGCTGGGCAGCCAGGCGGTTGAGCCGCTCTGCCTGGGCATTGGCACCGTGGTGCTTCCACAGCTTTACATAGGAGTGGGGATTGTGGGACCAGCGCGTCATCATGCACAGCGGCGTGAGATGCCGGTCCACGGGCAGAATGGTGCAGGAGGTGAAGTCGAGGCCCACGCCGCAGATTTCGGCAGGGCTGATGCCGGCTTTATCGATGACGCCGGGGACGATGCGGGACAGAACCTCCAGATAATCACGGGGATCCTGCAGCGCGGAGTCTGCTTTGAGCGCGGTTCCGTCGAGCAGGGACTTGTCCATGACACCGTGGGGGTATTCGTACACGCAGTCGGCCACGTCCCGGCCGGTCTGTATATCCACAAGAAGGGCACGGCCGGACAATGTACCGAAATCCAGCCCCAGAGCATAACGTTTTTCCATGAAGAAACCTCCTTTATATGCCTTGCGTTCACTGTACAGGAAAAAAACGGGTTTGTCAATAGGAAAGGGGTGTCTTGATGGGCACGTGTTCAATTGGCGCTAAGTAATGCTCAGAAAACTTGCGGACAGAAAGCGGAAATGCTAATACTTTGCCAAACAAAGTACATTTGCAGAAACTTAGCGAAAACAGAAACAAACAGACAAAAACAGAAAAAACTACAGAATTATTAAAGGAATCCAACAAAACAAAATCAGACAATGAGAATAACGGCGAAAAAAGGGTGAAAATCGTCGGACGTGTTTGGTCAGTTTCCTCATTGCTTTGAAAGTTTTGTAACGGTATACTATATCCTAGTGATTTGCGGGGTCTTAGCGGAAGCGTTAAGCGAGCCTGGGATCCGGGAGGTCACTGTCATCATTATTATATTTATGGGGAGGACCTATCCAATGCCTGTGATCATCGGACTCGTGATCATGGCGGCAATCCTCGCGCTGGCCTACGCCGCGTTCAACTTCTTCACCGTCAAGAAGATGGACGAGGGTACCGACCGCATGAAGGAAATCGCCGCGGCCATCCGCCTGGGTGCGGACACCTTTATCCGTTATGAGTACAAGATCGTTGCGATCATCGCTGTCGTCATCGTTGTTGTGCTCGCCATCTTTATCTCCTGGCAGACCGCTATTGCTTTCGCTATCGGTGCTACCATGAGTGCTTCCGCCGGTTGGGTCGGCATGAAGATTGCCACCTACGCCAATGTCCGCGTTTCCAACGAAGCCCGCGTCAGCGGCAAGCTCGGCTCTACCCTGAAGGTCGCCTTCCGCGGCGGTTCCGTCATGGGTCTGTGCGTGGGCGGTTTCGCTCTGCTGGGTATCTTCCTGGTTTACATCATCTTCGGCTATGCTCTGGGCCAGATCAACGACATCGCCTCCGGCGCCCATCCCACCAACTGGATCGGCCTGCAGGTGCCCTTCACCATGACCCTGTCCGGTTATGCTCTGGGCTGCTCCATCATCGCCATGTTCAACCGTGTCGGCGGTGGTATCTACACCAAGGCTGCCGATATGGGCGCTGACCTCGTCGGTAAGACCGAGGCTCACATCCCCGAAGACGATCCCCGTAACCCCGCCACCATCGCCGACAACGTCGGTGACAACGTCGGTGACGTCGCCGGTCTGGGCGCTGACCTCCTGGAGAGCTATGTCGGTGCTATCCTCTCCGGCGCTATCCTCGCCTGCGAGCTGTTCCGCAGCCAGGGTACCCTGATCTCCGGTGCCATGCTGCCCAATATGATCCTGTTCCCCATTCTCTTCGCCGCTGTCGGCCTCATCGGCTGCGTGCTGGGCGTTGCTTCCCTGCTTGTTAAGAAGAACCTGTCCGAGAATCCCCATCGTGAGCTGAACATGGCCACCTGGATCTCTGCCGGTATCGCTCTTGTTCTGGGCCTGTTCATTACCCTGGCCATGTTCAAGGGTCAGTCCGCCGAGGATCTTGCCAACGCTTCCTTCAGCCTGGGCTTCCTGTCTCCCTGGGTTGCCGCCGCTCTGGGTATCATCGCCGGTATCGTCATCGGTCTCATCGCCGAGTACTACACCAGCTATGACTACAAGCCCACCCGCCGCATCTCCGAGGCTTCCGTCGAGGGTTCTGCTCTGACCATCACCCAAGGTCTGGCCCTTGGTATGCGTTCCTGCATGGCTCCCGTCGTGGTTCTGGCCATCGCCATCTTTGCTTCCTACGCCATCAGCGGTATGTACGGTGTTGCCTGCGCCGCTATCGGTATGCTCTCCTTCGTCGCCACCACCGTTTCCGTTGATACCTACGGCCCCATCTCCGACAATGCCGGCGGCATCTCCGAGATGAGCTTCCTGGACAAGAACGTCCGCGAGATCACCGACAAGCTCGACTCTGTCGGCAACACCACCGCTGCTATCGGTAAGGGCTTCGCCATCGGCTCCGCCGCCCTGGCCACCCTGTCCATGATGGTTTCCTACCTCTATTCCTACACTCCCGCCGATGAGAGCATCCTGCTCAACCTCATCGATCCTCTGACCCTGGCCGGCGCCCTCGTTGGTGCTGCTCTCCCCTATCTGTTCTCCGGTATGCTCATCGACGCCGTTGCCAAGGCCGCCCGCAAGATGGTCGAGGAAGTCCGTCGTCAGTTCCGCGAGATCAAGGGTCTGCTGCAGGGCGAAGTCCTGCCGGACTACAAGACCTGCATCGCCATCTCCTCTCAGGGCGCTCTGAAGGAAATGCGCGTTCCCGCTATCATGTCCATCCTCTTCCCCGTTGTCTGCGGCTTCCTGATGGGTGCTGAGTTTGTCGGCGGCGTGCTCGTCGGCGCTACCATCTCCGCCATCATGCTGGCTATCTTCACCGGTAACGCCGGCGGCGCCTGGGACAACGCCAAGAAGTACATCGAGACCGGCGCCATCGAAGGCCACGCCAAGGGCTCCGCTGCCCATGACGCCGCCGTCGTCGGCGACACCGTCGGCGATCCTCTGAAGGATACCGTCGGCCCGTCTCTGGACATCCTCATCAAGATCATGTCCAACGTCTCCCTGGTCACCGTTGTTGTCTTTGATAAGTTCAACATCATGGCCTGGCTGATGAGCCTGATCGGCTAAACATAAGCTGCCTTGCCTGCGGCATCCGTTTTCGGATGCCGCAGGTTTTTCGCTATATAAGGTAAGGGTGCCTGCATAAGGCCAAAATAGGGCGATGTACGGCCCCGAAAAGGGCGATGGATCTGCTCTGACCGGCAGAAGTCATAAAAACTGCCCTTTGTGCCGGTCAGGCGGGCGCCGGAAAGGCTTGTTTTCCCTCTGGCAGAGGAAAACTTCCCTGGCGTCTCCGTCAAAACAACTATTACAAATTCCCAAAAACCGAAATCGGTCGGTGAATCCTACAAAAACATTAAAACACCCTTGAAAAACTAAAAACAGCCTTCAAAAGGCTTGACAAAGTAAAAAATATGGGGTATACTAAACAGGCTTGTGTGAGACGTGTGGGGAAAAGTATGCCCCGACCGTACACATGGGCGCGCGATGAAGCCGGAGATTGCCGCTTGCCGAAGCGGGTAACTCAGGCTGAGTATGTCCGCGCACCAACCCCCTTTTGACCCGGAGGGGTGAGGTGAGTATGTCGGGCGGCTGAGAAAACTGCAAAGTCGTGCGTACGCAGTAGGCGTTCAGGGCAGTCCCTAAATACGCCGAGACGGACCAACACGCGGTCATGACCGGATGAAGGCATAACTGCGAGCAGTTATCGCGAGAGCGCCAACCAGGCAGCAAGGCTGTATAGGGGTGCGTGAATCCGGTTTTTTTACTGCCCTGGATTAAACGCACGGCGACGTTGCAATTTCTCACCGAACGAACGAGCCCCGCTTACAAGAAAAGAGAATGAAGAGTTGCACGGCAGGCGGGTCGCTCGAAAAGTTCGTGCAGGAAGGAAAAACAC
>SVMB01000011.1 GCA_015067675.1 Oscillospiraceae bacterium | reverse complement strand
AGGACCGCGCCTGGTTGCCAGCAAAACCGAAGATGCAACCCTTCCCCGTGAGCGCGCTCTGCCCCATACCAAGCATCATGAGTCTCTGAGCTTCCTGCCCGATGGTCAGCTCATCATGACCACCCACTCCACCGACCGTGCAAAGCACCATCCCGAGTGGATGCCCTTTGCCCATACCACCCATGTCTGGGAAGGCTTCCCCGGTTCCTATATCCTCAAGTATGATCCCGCTACCGGCGAGACCCGCAATCTCGGTATGCCCGCTCCCCGTGAGTCTATCTACGGCGCTACCTACAACAAGAAGGACAACTGCTTCTACATGATCGGCTTCATGCGTGGTCATGTCTATCGCTACTCCCTGGATGACAAGACCGTCATGGATCTGGGCAAGGCTGCCGAGCTTTACTGCTATCGTCTGCACGCCGCTCCCGATGGTCATGTCTACGGTGTCACCAAGTCCGGTTTCCTCTTCCGCGTCAACACCGACAAGATCGAACTGGAGGACATGAACTGGCGTATTCCCGCTTATCCCGATGCCTTCGTCAACAACACCTGGTATCGCTACATGTCTCAGGCGCACGACATCTCCGATCATGAGTTTGTCTTCTCCTCCGGTCACAGTGAGGATATGTTCAAGTTCGACTGCAATACCGAAACCGTGACAGCACTGGGCAAGCGCGCCCCTTACGATTACGTCAACGACTTCGAGCCCGTAACCATCGGTTACGACGAGTTTGCCATTGATAAGTACGGTTGCCTCTGGTATGTGCTGGGCGGTTGGAAGGTCGACAAGCCCCGTGATGAGTTCTTCAACGCTCCCAATCCCCGTATGCTCATCCGTTGGGACATCAAGAATGGTAAGGAGCCCGAGTGTCTGGGTATCTGCTCCTCTCAGGAGATCAATCTCACCGGTTCCTCCTGCCTGTGCATCGACAAGGAACGCGATCGTCTCTACATCATCGGTACCGCAAAGCCCGTCGTGGGCAAGACCGTCGAAGGTATGCCGCCCGAGGGCATGCAGTCCATCTTCTGCCTGGATCTGGCCGAGTTCCGTCCCCATATGTACGAAAAGGGCCCGATCTGGGACGAGCCGATGACCGTCACCCCCTATCCTGAAGAGGAAGTCGCCGCCATTCTCAAGGCTGCCAATGAGCCTCCGGTCTGGGCCGGTGAAGAAGTCTCCGGCAAGAATCCATTCACCTGCTTCCCGCTGGGCAACGTGGTGCCGATCCGCCTCTGGCGCGAGGTTCCCGACGTTATCGATTCCAAGGTACAGGGTCTCTGCTGGGATGAAGAAGGCAACGTCCACGGCGTCTGCGGTGTCAACAACAAGTACTACTTCAAGCTCATTCCCCGTGACGGTGAATATTTTGCCTCCAAGGAAGATGCCGACCGCGATCAGAACGTCATGGTCTGGCGCTCCATCCTGAAAGCCCGTATGCATGAGGGTGAAAAGGACGGCAAGTATTTCGTTGAAGCGCCCTTCTCCTTCTCTTACAAACTCGGTGAACTGACGCCTTATGACAACATCACCGTCGGTCTTGACCGCTGGCTGCAGGAAAACCTCCTGCCCGGTGCGGTGGAACTTGATGAAAACATCAAACTGCCCGAGGTCGTCGGCCGCCGTTATCTGGCTGTGGCTACCGCAACTGCTAAGATGTCCGATGACCGTATCGCCGTCGGCACCAAGGACGGTCTCTTTGCCATTGTCAAGGATGGTAAGGCGTTCAGCTACGGCAATGCCGCCGCTCAGGGTCCTGTTCGCTGCATGTGCGTCTCCAAGGATGGTCATACCCTCTGGGGCGTCGCCGGTGACGACGAGGATATGGGTACTGTGTTCAGCTTCGACGATGAAAACGGCCTGCGTCAGCTTGCTTTCATCAACTACAACTCCCCCGGTTACATGGACGGCCCCACCGCCGCCAATGTTCTTTCCAGCATCGCACTCAGCGCCGATGAGAAATACCTCGCCGTCGGCGGCGCCGATCGTATCGGCTCCGTTCACCTGCTCAAGATCCCCGAGAATCTCTGATGCTCCGTGCTGCCGCGTCCTTCGCGGCAGCACTTTTCTTTTTGCGCCGCTACTTGACGACTGCAGGCAGGTTCTGTATAATGAAGTTACCGAATACTCACCATAATTCAAGGAGGATTCAGCAATGTTTGACTGGGCTGCCTATAATAAGCGCGTGGAATGGTTCCAGCAGGCACGTTTTGGTATGTTCATTCACTGGGGACTCTACGCAATTCCAGCCAGAGGTGAATGGGTGCGTTCCAATGAGCAGATGCCGGAAGAAGACTATCTGCCCTTCTTCAATGAATTCAATCCCATCGATTACGACCCGAAAAAGTGGGCAAAGGCTGCAAAAGAGGCCGGCATGAAATACGTGGTCATGACTGCCAAGCATCATGACGGTTTCTGCCTGTTTGACAGCGATCTCACCGACTTCAAGGCCACCAATACGCCCGCCGGGCGCGATCTGATCGCTGAATATCTGGAAGCATTCCGTGCTGAGGGACTGAAAGTCGGCCTGTACTATTCCCTGATCGACTGGCATCATCCCGATTATCCTCATTACGGCGGCAATCACCCCATGCGTAACTGCGAAGCGGAAAAAGAAAAGGATACCCAGCGGAATTTCGACCGGTATCTTGACTATATGCACGGTCAGGTCAAGGAACTCTGCACCCGCTACGGCCGCATCGATGTCATGTGGTTTGACTTTTCCTACAATGATATGGTCGGCGAAAAATGGCGCGCCACAGAGCTTGTCAACATGATCCGCACCTATCAGCCCTGGGTCATCATTGACAACCGTCTGGAAGTCAGCGGTGAGGGTTTTGGCTCCATCGCCACCGACAATCCCAACGTCTACTCCGGCGACTTCGTCAGCCCCGAGCAGATCATCCCGCCCTACGGACTCAAGAGTGAGTCCGGCCGTGATCTGGTCTGGGAAGCCTGCATCACCATGAACGACAACTGGGGATACTGCGCCAAGGATAAAAACTTCAAGCCCGCCTCCACCGTCATCAAAAAGCTGGTGGAATGCGTCAGCAAGAACGGCAACATGCTGCTCAACGTCGGTCCCGATGCCCGCGGCAACATTCCCGATGAATCCTATCGGATTCTTGCCGAAGTCGGCGCCTGGATGAAGAAGAACAGCGCCTCCATCTACAACTGCCGCGCAAGCGCCATCGAAAAGCCTGAAAACGGCCGCATCACCCAGAACGGCCGCAAGCTCTATTATCACGTCATGGAGCCCGCCATCAGCAGCGTCCCGCTCATCGGCGTGCCCCGCGATCAGGTCAAGCATGTCCGTTTACTGGCTGATGGCAGCGAACTGCAGATTCCCAACAACTGGAAGGTCAACAATTACCCCGACATCGTCTTTGTCAACATCACCGATACGCCCTATCTGCCCGATCCTGTGGATACCGTGGTGGAAGTGACGCTGAAAGACTGATTTGTTTTCTTCTCAAAACGCCAGAGAGCTCCCCGGACGGGGAGCTCTCTTTTGATTCCAGCCTATACAATGATGCAGAACAGGCCGTTGCAGCCTTCGTTGATGACCCGTTCAAGCGTATCCTGGAGCTTTGCACGCGCCGCGTCCGGCATATGGGCAAGCTTTGCGTTGAGTCCTTCATTGACCAGCTCATGCAGAGACTTTCCGAAGATGTTGGACTGCCAGATGCGGTCCGTCTCGCCGTCAAATTCGGAGAGCAGATAACTCAAAAGTTCCTCAGACTGTCTCTCCGAGCCCACTGCCGGTGAGACCTCCGTATGGATATCGGCCTTGATCATGTGAATGCTCGGCGCAGATGCCCGCAGGCGCACGCCAAAGCGTCCTCCCTGGCGCACAATCTCCGGTTCCTCAAGCTTGAGCTCCGAAATATCCGGCATCACGATTCCATAGCCCACGGCATCAACCTGCTCAAGTGCTGCACTGATCCGGTCATAGGCCCGGCCAACGCGACTGAGTTCCCGCAGCACCGGAATCAGATCGCCTTCATCGCCGATGCTGCGGCCGCATGCCTCGGTAAGCAGCTCATAATACAGGCTGCGCGGCAGGTCAAGGCGAATGTGCGCCTGCCCCTGACCGGTCTCTACCTGGGCAAGGCTGACGTTTTCAATCGTCTCCGACTGAGACAGACGCTGGGTAAGCTGGGTAATCTGCCAGAGCTTTTCAATATCCTGCGACTGTGCCAGAAGCACCTGACAAAGCTCGGCAAACACAGGATGGGTTTCCTGTTTGCTCAGCAATGCCCGGGTCCATTTGGGCAGCGTGAAGCGAATCTCCCGCACAGGAAATTCGTAGAGCACCGCTTTCAGCAGCGCTTCCACGCCCTGTTCATCAAGCGTCTGACAGTTGACGCATTCACAGCCCACCTGATACTTTTCCGTCAGTTCTGCTTTGAGTGCCTGCGCTGCTTCACCGCCCGGTTCCTTTGAATTGATGACAACGATGAAAGGTTTTCCCAGGCTTTTGAGCTCTTCCACAACCCGCTCCTCTGCCGGGACATAGGCTTCCCGCGGGAAATCGGAGATGCTGCCGTCCGTAGTTACCAGAAGCCCGATGGTGGAATGCTCATGGATAACCTTTCGCGTGCCCAGTTCCGCGGCTTCCTTCATCGACAGCGGATGATCAAACCACGGCGTTGTCACCATCCGAGGTGTATCGTCCTCCATCTGCCCCAGTGCTCCGTCGATGAGATAACCCACGCAGTCGATGAGACGAATCTGCAGAGAGAGATGCTCATCCAGCCGCAGCTGTGCTGCCTCTTCCGGCACAAATTTCGGCTCCACCGTCATGATGGTCTTTCCCGATCCGCTCTGGGGCAGTTCATCCCTTGCCCGTTCCTTTTTATAGACGTTATCAATATACGGGATGACCATCGTCTCCATGAATCGCTTGATCAGGGTGGATTTGCCCGTTCGTACCGGACCCACCACGCCGATGTAGATATCCCCGCCGGTGCGCGAGGCGATGTCCTCATAGATTCTGCTCATAGATTCTCCCTCCTCAGTTCATCAGCGGGATCAGGAGCACCCGTCCCGGTTTTCCCGGCATCTCGCCCGGGCCGTTGTCAAGCCCATTGGCAGCTCTGATGGCCTCCTGCGTGATATGGCAGCGCTTGGCAATCGACCAGAGCCCCTGCTCCGCCACATCAAAGCAGAGCACCAGTTCCGGATCCTCACGGCGCGGATACAGCTCACCCTCGCTGATCTCTCCCACCGTCTCCACAGTTTTCCATTCCGGCTGCAAATCCGCCTGCACAATCCTTGCCGTGAGCCGGATGCTTTCCCCCTCCGGAACCGCACTGCACTGCCGGACGATGAAGTACGGCCTGCCGCTCATTTCCTGCGGTATACCGACCTTAAAGCTGTGGACCCGGTACACGAGACTGCCGTCCTCCTGCGTCGCCAGCACATTTGCCCGGAGCGTGACCTCCCATCGGCCGTCTTCCTGCTGTTCGGCGTCGGTCTGTGAAAGCTCGGTGAGCAAAATCCGGCTGATGCCGCCGACTGACGGAAAGCTTTCCTGCACCTCCATGCTGCAGGGATGCTCCTCTGTCCAGGGCTGATACCGATAGGGCTGTGCCGCCCAGACAAGCTCTGCCACGGTACCGTAAGCGTCCCGCACGATGCTGTACTGCTCCCGCGAACTGACCAGAAAATCCGCACAGATACCCAGCGTTACCGTCAGGGTGTTCTCGCCGTTTTCTCCGTCCTCTCCCGGCGTCAGTTCTATGCTGCGCAGGCTGAAGCTGCAGCTGCAGCGCATTTCTTCCTCCATGCCCGGCTGTTCAAGCATCTGATTGAAGGGCAGATCCGCCTGAAATACCCGCAGACTCTCCCGGCTGTCCAGATAAAGAATCGTCAGCTTTGCCGCTGCACGGCAGCTGATACGTCCGGCGCTGACTGCGGCTTCTTCATTTTCAATACTGACCCTGGTCTGCAGGATATTGCTGATATCGGCCTGTGAAATATCCGTATCCTCAATCACCGTGAAGTTTTTGGAGCACGCGGTACGCAGTTCCCGGGCATCCAGCGTCTCCTGCAGGGTCTGGACGGTATCATCCCCTCGGATTTCGCTGACCACACTGCTCTCCGTTTCCCGATACAGGCTGATATGAAGCTGTACCACCGTACGCACGCCGAGTTTGCGCGGGTTGAGCAGTTTTCCTTCTGCTTCGGAAACGCCGGCACGGCATTGGGCGAGCATCCCGCTCTGGGCGCCTTCCATGCGCAGCTTCTGGCTGAAGGTAATCGGAATCTCCATGCTGTGTACGCTTCCTCCGCCCTCAGGGATGCACAGCGCACTCATCAGAATGGTACCGCTGAGCAATACCGAGCCTTCCTGCACGCTTTTATCCCGTATCATCACCTGTGCATGTACATCCACGATATCCGACAGATCCGGCAGAGTATCGGCAACGATGGCCTCTCCTGTTTCCTCAAATCCCGAGTGCAGTTCTGCGGCCAGTTGGCAAAGCTGCTGCTTTCTCATGATGCGATCCATATGTCATCTCCCTTTCATCCTCATTGGTCACAGTATCTATATGCAAAGCTGTCCGCACGTATGACAGACAAACGCAAAGGAGACCGCTTGACGCCGGTCTCCCTGAGCTGATGATTGAGATTTTGCGTATTTGCTTCATTTTTTTGACATGAAAAACCCCCTGTCCGCAGTTTTATACCGCAGGCAGGGGGGATCGCTTATTTTTCTTTCAGGTTCCAGTGTCTCACATCGCGCAGCAGCTCATAAAGCTGCACATAGCTTTCATGACGGCTTTTGGGCACCACGCCGCGTTTGACCGCCTTGAGGATAGCGCAGCCGTCCTCTTTGATGTGTGCACAGCCCGTATAGCGGCAATCCGTCAGATACGGCTGCATTTCGCGGAATCCAAACTGGATATCCTCACGCAGCAGGCTTTCAAGCTTTGTGACATCAAAGGCCGAGAATCCCGGTGTATCGGCGATATAACCGCCGTCCGGCAGTGC
Source organism: Oscillospiraceae bacterium (assembly GCA_015067675.1). Taxonomy (GTDB): domain Bacteria; phylum Bacillota; class Clostridia; order Oscillospirales; family QAMX01; genus SIG502. The sequence goes on along the minus strand of SVMB01000011.1, from coordinate 52,324 downwards.
AAAAAGCTCTGTATGGCGGGTGGTATGCTTACCTCGTCCCAGCTTTTCGCTGAGGTTTCCCACAGGGATCTCCAGTTCCGGGTACATTTTATGCAGGATACTGGATTTTCCCACGCCTGAGTTGCCCGTCAGCGCCGATACGCGGCCGCGCAGCCGCTGCTGCAGCGCCTCAATTCCTTCTCCGGTATGTGCGCTGAGCCGCAGGCATTCAAAGCCTGCCTGGTTATAGATCTTCCACAGGGTGTCCGCCGGATCCAGATCGGTCTTATTCAGGCAGATGAGCACATCGATGTTTTTCAGCTCCGCAATCACCGACACCTTATCGATCAGGAAGGTTTCAGTAATCGGCGGCGCCGCCGATGCGATGATGACGATCGTATCCAGATTTGCCACTGCCGGACGGATGAGACTGTTCTTTCGTTCCTGCAGCTCCGTGATCAGCGGGGCGCCGTCAGGCTGCGTCTCAATGATTACCCGGTCGCCGGGCAGAAGCTGGGTATTTTCATGACGGAAGATGCCGCGTGCGCGGCTCTCCACGAGGCCGTCTTCGGTTTGTACCGTATACAGGCCGCCTATGCCTTTCAATATCAGTCCTGTCATGCTCAATCAAAATACACGATCTGATCGGCAAAGAACTTGTCGTCGAAGAATACCTGCGCAAGAATCGAGCCGGAACCACGCAGGGTGATATTGATCATCCCGAGTTTGGTCTGGTACACATCCTCATGCAGGATCTCTGTACCGGACTTGACGGTTACCTTTACTTCCTCACGCTCATCATCGGGCAGCTTAATGGACAGATTGAAGCTTCCCTTAACGTTATTCTCACCACCGTTTTGATCAGGCTCAGAGACTTCGGTACTGCTCAGATAGATGTCGATGGCAGTCTTTTCGGGCACTTCCTGACCTTCCGCAATACTCTGATCCACAACCGTGCCGTAAGCCTGGTCGCTCTCCATGGGGATAATTTCACCCAGAACGAGATTGGACTCCAGCAGCTTTCGCTCGGCTTCCACTTCGGTGCAGCCATACAGATCAGGTACCGTTGTCAGAACTTCTTCCTTACCAAGGCTGACATAAAGCGTCACCACGGAATCAGCGATCAGTTCGGTAAGGCTCTCGGGTTCAGTACGAATGACGTTGCCCGCCACAATGGTTTCGTTGAGCTCATATTCGACCTTCGCAACAAGATCCATCTTCTGAAGCTGCAGCTGAGCGGTACGATGCTCCACATTGATAAGATCCGGCACCGCCACGGTTTTCTGACCGAGGCTGACGGTAACATAGATGATGGTATCCGGCTTGATGGTACGGGAAGCCGCAGGCTTCTGGGAAATGATGGTGCCCTTGGGAACAGTGGGCGAATACATGGTTTCGCTTTCCTTGATGTTGAAATCACTGTATTCGGTGCCGGAAAGCACTTCCTGGAGATTCTTGCCCACCAGATTAGGCGCGTGCAGTTCCTCCATATCCTCCTGTGACACGGTGTTGAAGATCGTGGTGATGATGAAGGCGGCGCCTCCCAGGAAGATGGCGGCTGTCAGGATACCGGTCACAATATAAACCAGCAGCGACGTACGGCGTCTGGGAATATACTCTTCTTCCTCGTCATCCGGATCATACCGGCGCTTGGGTTTCTCCTTTTTCGGCAGATGCACCTGCGGCTTACCGCCGGCATTTTCGGGCTCTGTCGGCTCCTCAGGCGTCTCCGGAGGATTCTGCGTCTGCACAGGCTTAAACGGCATGGTCTCCGTACCCACAGCCGCAGGCGTGACCGCATAACCAAAGCTGACATCCGGGTTCTTCTGATAGGCTTCAAAATCCTTCAGAATCTCGGTGGCGGTACTATAGCGATTCTCAGGCTTGGGAGCCATGGCATGCATGGTGATGGCTTCCAGACCTGCGGGGATCTGCGGATCCACTTCGCGGGGTGACAGCGGGATGGAATTGATATGCTGCAGCACAACTGCCACGGGGGTATCTCCCTCAAAGGGCAGGCGGCCGGTCAGCATTTCATACATCATAACGCCGAAGGAATAGATATCGGAGCGGGCATCAATGGAGCTTCCCCTCGCCTGCTCAGGCGAGACATAATGCACGGAACCCAGCGCTTCATCCGTCAGCGTCACCTGCTGAGACTGGGCAAAACGGGCAATACCGAAGTCGGTAACCTTGAGGCTGCCGTCACGCAGGATGATGATATTCTGCGGCTTGATATCACGGTGGATAATGCCGCGGTTATGGGCGTGCTCAAGACCTGAGACGATCTGCGGGGCAAAGTGCAGCACTTCACCAGGCGTCAGCGCGCCCTTCTTTTCCATGTACTCCTTGAGCGTAATGCCCTCCGCCAGCTCCATAACGATATATTCAATATTATCGGTACGGTTAACGTCATACACGGAGACGATATTGGGATGCTGCAGCTTTGCAACAGCCTGCGCCTCGGTATGAAACCTGCGGCGGAAGTCCGCGTCGCTTGCGAACTCATCCTTGAGGATCTTGATGGCGACGTAACGGTTGAGCAGACGGCATCTGGCACGATAGACCACTGCCATACCACCGGTACCGATGGCCTCCAGGATCTCGTAACGGTTATCCAGCAATAAGCCGATGTATTTATCCATTGCTACCTCCTGTTCAGGCGTTCACAAGCATGACGGTGATATTATCGCTGCCGCCACGCTCATTTGCCGCCGCAATCAGGGCAGACGCTGACGTCTGCATATCTTCATTCTGCTGCAGAATATCCGCAATCTCCGCGTCATCCAACATCGAAGTCAGACCATCGGAACACAGCAGCAGCATTTCATTCTCTTCCAGCTTTACCGGATACATATCCGCTTTGACATGCTCTTCCGTACCCAGCGCACGGGTGATGAGGTTGCGTCTGGGATGACGTCTGGCCTGTTCCTCGGTCAGATCGCCGCGCAGAAGCATCTCCTCCACCACGGAATGATCCCGGGTAATGCGCTCCAGCTTCCAGCCGTTCTCAGGATTTCTGACGCAGCGGTAGGCACGGCTGTCGCCGATATTGGCAAGCATAATCTCGCCGTGCTGGATGAATCCCCCCACAAGGGTGGTTCCCATGCCGCTGTAGGATGCATCGGACATGGATTTTTTATAGACTTCGTAATTTGCAAAGTTGATGGCGTTGACAAGGATTGACTCCGCATAGCGGCTGCTCATTGTCGGCCGGATGTAACGCTTGAGGTGCTCGAGAAATACAGACGCTGCGATCTCGCTTGCTATGTTGCCGGCCTGCGCACCGCCCATGCCGTCACACACCACGAACAGCCCGCGCGCCTCTTCCAGCTCCATCTGCCGGAAGGTATCCTGATTATTCGCCCGCTGGAGGCCTACGTCTGTCAGTCCGCACAGGTTCATGTCTTTCCATTTCCTCCCGGTTCATTGTTTCCCATTTGCTGCTCCCGCTGATATTTTCTTCTGAGCTGTCCGCAGGATGCATCGATATCAAAGCCCAACTGCCGTCTGACCGTCGCCGTCAGGCCGCGGTCCTGCAGAATCTTCTGAAATGCCGCAACGCTTTCCCGGCGCGACGGCTTCAGCGGGCTTTCTTCTATATTATTCAGGCCGATCATATTGATATGGCTGCCGGTTCCGGCCAGACGATCGGCAAGTTCTCTGGCACAGGCCGGGGTATCATTGACGTCGCGGATCATGATGTACTCATAGCTCACCCGGCGTCCGGTTTCCTTGAAATAGCGGTTACAGGTATCCAGAAGCGTCTCAATCGGCCAGGCATTGGCCACCGGCATGATCTGCCGCCGCAGGGTATCATTGGGTGCGTGCAGCGATACGGAAAGCGTAATCTGCATCTGTTCCTTTGCAAGCCTGTCAATGCGGTCGCACAGGCCGCTGGTGGAGAGCGAAATATGCCGGTGTCCGATATTCAAGCCGCCGGGAGCATTGACAACTTTGAGAAACTGCACCACATTGTCGTAGTTATCCAGCGGTTCACCGGTTCCCATGAGCACAATATGGGAGATGCGCACGCCCGCATCCAGTCCTGTAAAGATGATCTGATCCAGAATCTCCGACGGGGTCAGATTGCGCACCAGTCCGCCCTTGGTGGATGCGCAGAACACGCAGCCCATTCTGCAGCCTACCTGCGTCGAGACGCAGATACTGGGGCCGTGCTTATAAAACATCAGCACGGTTTCCACGCAGTTGCCGTCTGAGAGCCGCCACAGGTACTTTCGCGTTCCGTCCTGCGAGATCTGGCGCTTGACCATTTCGGGCTTTGTGACGATATAATGCTCGGAAAGTGTCTGTTTCAGCGCTTTGGGGATGTTGGTCATCTCCTCAAGCGTGGCACCGCGATGCAGCCATGTAAAGATCTGTCCGGCACGATAAGCAGGTGTGATCTCAGGCAGCGCCGCCAGTTCTTCCGGCGTAAAATCCTTGAGTCCCCGGAGATTTTCCATAGTTTCAACCTTTTTTTCGTATTTTTGCAATGTAGAAGCCGTCTGTTCCGTGTACATGCGGCAAAAGCGTGATATCGCCCCCGGTTTCACCGATTCCGGGCAGCCCAAAGCTTTCCAGGCTCAGTTCCGGATGCTTTTCCAGCACCCGCTCCACCAGTTTACGGTTTTCACGATGCAGGATCGTACAGGTAGAATAGACCAGCACGCCGCCGGGTTTTACATACTCTGCGGCATTTTCCAGGATTTGTTCCTGAATCTGGGGAAGTTTGGGCAGTTCCGCAATATCCTTATAGCGAATATCCGGTTTTTTGCGGATGACACCAAGACCGGAGCAAGGCACATCGGCCAGCACACGGTCAAAGCGTCCGACGAAGCGTTCCTGCTTCTTCGTAGCATCCGTACACAGCGTCTGCAGAATCGTTACGCCCAGACGCTCAGCACCTTCCTCGATGAGCGGGAGCTTATGAGCATGCAGGTCACAGGAGATGATGCGTCCGCGGTTTTCCATGAGAGCGGCCATGGCAAAGCTCTTGCCGCCGGGGGCTGAGCACAAATCCAGCACTTCCTCCCCCGGATGCGGATCCACCACTGCCGCGCAAAGCTGGGAAGCTTTATCCTGCACGGTAAACAGGCCGCGTGAAAAGCTCTGCAGTCTTGTAATTCTGCCGCTTCCGGGTACCGATGCCGCCGTCAGAAGATGCTCATCCTGCGTCACCTCAAGCCCTTCGGATCTGAGTGCACAAATGAGCTCTTCCGGGGTTCCTTTGAGCGTATTGAGGCGAATACTCAGCGGGGTCGGCGCATTATTGGCAGCCAGAAGTGCTTCAATCTGCTCTGCTCCCACGTTCTTTGCAAGCAGTCCGACCAAGGGTCTGGGATGGCTGTAGCGTACAGACAGTGCATCCAGTGCATCCTCTGCTTTCACCTCGGGACGAGGACTCTCGGCAATCTTTCGCAGAACGGCATTGACAAAGCCCGCCGCCTTCGGATTTGCATGCGTCCTGCACTGGCGCACGGCCTCATTGACCGCCGCGCTGGCAGGTACTTTATCCAGGAAATAGATCTGATACGCCGCGATGCGCAGGATTTCCAGCACCGTCGGCGCGATTTTATTCATTTTAAGCGATGAAAACTGCGCAATGCAGTAATCCAGATACAGCCGCTGCTGCAAAACACCATAGCAGATACCGGTGCACAGCGCCGCATCGCGGGCATCCAGCCCATCCTTCTCAATAGCCGCCGCCAGTGCGCCGTCCGACCATGCGCCGTGACGCAGGGAAAGGAGCACCCGCAGAGCGGTTTCACGGGCGTCAGCCATCAATCTTTACTCCCAGTCGCTCGGGCAGCTTATTGCCGCGCAGATAATCTCTGACCGCCATCGCCTTCTTGCCCGGAGGCTGCAATCTGGCAATCATCAGCGTCTTTCCGTCGCCGCAGGCAATTTCCATACCGGCATCGCCCGTGCTCACAACCGTACCGGGGGCCGCATCGGTCACGGTCTCGGTCTTTGAGAACTCAAAGAGCTTCATCACTGCCGCACCGGCCTCGGTAAAGGCGCCCGGCCAGGGATACATACCGCGCACCCGGTCATAAATCGTCTGTGCAGACAGGGACCAGTCAATACGCGCGTCATCGCGGGTCAGCATCGGCGCATAAGTCGCCTGAGAATGATCCTGCGGGATACGGGGAGCCGTCCCCTGTTCCAGTTGACGCAGGGTTTCCACCAAAAGTTCCGCTCCCATCACGGCCAGCCGGTCAAAGACGGTTTCGGCGGTATCTTCCTGGGAAATCGGCGTCTCAGCCTTGAGAATCATGTCGCCGGTATCGATCTCGCGTCCCATATGCATGGTCGTTACACCGGTCACAGGATCGCCGTTGATGACGGCTGCCTGAATGGGACCGGCGCCGCGATACTTGGGCAGAAGAGAACCGTGAACATTGATACAGCCGTACCGGGGAAATTTACGCACATAAGCCGGCAGGAACTTGCCATAGGCCACAACCGCGATCGCGTCGGGCTGCGTCTCCTCAAGCAGCGGCAGAATTGCCCGATCCTTGAGCGTCTCCGGCTGATACACCGGCAGACCCAGTTCCAGCGCACATGCCTTGACAGCGGAAATGCTCATCTGCATGCCGCGTCCCTTGGGCTTATCCGGCTGAGTCAGCACGCCGACGACGGTATGGCCGGCCTTAACCAGCGCCTGGAGAGGTGCCACGGCAAAGTCCGGCGTTCCCATATAGAGTACCTTCATAATCAGTCACCTTCCAGTTCGTCGGGATCCAGGAAGCGTTCCGCTTTATCGGTGAAGAGAATCCCTTCCAGATGATCCAGCTCATGGCAGACGATGCGGGCAGCAAAACCGGTAGCGGTAAAGGTAAAGGTCTTGCCGTTGCGATCCTGGGCACGGCAGGTCACCTTGGTCGGACGCTTGACGATGCCCCAGACACCGGGAACACTCAGGCAGCCCTCGGTACCCTCTGCCTCGCCCTCCATGGACAGAATCTCACCATTGATCAGCTCCAGCGGCTCCTGATCCGGCGGCTCGACGATGACGGCACGGCGCAGCACGCCCACCTGGGGGGCAGCGATACCGACGCCGTCGGTCTTATGCATGGTTTCCAGCATATCATCCAGCAGAACATGCAGTCTGTTATCAAAATTAGTAACCGGGCGGGACTTTTTAGCCAGTGTCTCGTCTCCGCGCTTTACGATATTTCGCATTGCCATGGCAAACTAAACCTCTTCCTGTTATTTACAATACATCGATATCGATGTGTATTTTCTGATTACGGCGATCGTCGTAGAAATCCCGCAGCAGCTGCACGATCATGGCATTCTGATGCTGCTCATTCTCCGCAGCATCCAACCGCATGGTCAGCGTATAGCGATAGCGGTTATTCAGCCGCAGAATGGGAGCCGCCGCAGGGCCTGCCAGCTCGGCCTTCAGGTTGGTCTGCGAGAGCATGATGACCGCAGCATCACGAAAACGCCGTGAGGCATCATAGGCTTCCTCATCGATGACACCGGAAACCATGAACTGCACAAGTCTTGCATAGGGCGGCTGGCGCAGCACCCGGCGCAGCTCGATTTCTTCCTCATAGAAGCGGCGGTAGTCCTGTGCGGCGGCCGCCGTGATGACGCTGTTCATGGGCGCTGCGGTCTGAATGACCGCACGACCCGGCTTCTCGCTGCGTCCTGCGCGGCCAACCACCTGCGTAATCAGATTAAAGGTATCCTCACCGCAGGTATATTCCCAGCCGTGCAGGGACATATCCGCATCCACCACACCGACCAGCGTCACATTGGGGAAGTTAAGCCCCTTGGTCACCATCTGGGTACCGACCAGCACATCCGCTTCTCCTGCGCCGAAGCGTGTCAGAAGCTCTGAGTGGGTATTCTTTCCCGCTGTCGTGTCGGAATCCATACGGATAATCCGCACATCCGGCAGCTTTTCGGTCAGTTCCCGTTCAATCTCCTGGGTTCCGGCTCCACGCTGTGTCAGCGCGTCGCGGCCGCACTGCGGGCAAACCTTGGGAACCTTGATGGAATAGCCGCACTGGTGACAGACAAGCCGTCCATTCGCACGATGGTAAGCCAACGGCACGCTGCAGTTCTGGCACTGGGTCACATGGCCGCAGTCCATACAGATGAGTTCACGGCTGGCTCCGCGGCGATTGAGAAACAGAATGCTCTGCTCCCCATTATCCAGATTCAGCCGCAGATGGTTGAGCAGAACAGGTCCCACATTACCGACAATTCCCTGCCGGAACGCAGCCCGGCTGTCGGCAATGATGGTATCGGGAAGCTCCGCGCCGCCATAGCGACGTTCCATCGTGAACAGGTGCATCCTGCCTGATTTGGCCTGATACATACTGACCACCGACGGCGTTGCCGAGCCCAGCACCAGGAGTGCCTGATTGCGGTAACAGCGGTATTTGGCGGCATCCCTGGCATGATAACGGGGAACCGTATCGGATTTATAGCTGTGGTCATGCTCCTCATCAATGATGAGCAGACCAAGATTGACAACCGGTGCAAAAACCGCCGAACGGGTACCGATTACCACCCTGGCATCTCCGCGTTGAATCCGTCTCCAACTATCGTAACGTTCCCGCACGGACATGCCGCTGTGCAGCACCGCCACAGTCTGGCCGAAATGCATATAGAATAGCTGCAGCATTTGCGGCGTCAGGGAGATTTCCGGCACCAACAGGATGGAATCCCGGCCTTTTTCCAGTGTTTCTGCAATCAGTTTGATATAAACAGAGGTCTTTCCGCTTCCGGTAACGCCAAAGAGCAGAGCCGCTTCCCCCATGGGGCTTTCCTGCAGCTCACGCAGTCCCTCAAAGGTACGTTTCTGTTCCTCATTGAGCCTGATTTCAGGCGGTTCGGGCGGAATCCCCTCAACGGTTGGCGAGAAAAACGTCTCCTGCTCTTCTACTTCCAGAAGGCCGCGCTTGAAAAGCGTATTCACAACGCTGTCGGAAACGCCGGTATAGTAGCAGATTTCTTTCACAGACGCTTTTTCCGACTGCTCCAGAAACGCCACCACGTCCTTCTGACCGCGGCTTCTCAGGGCAGGCGTTCCCGCTGCCATACGGCCATCGGCTGAAAGTTTGAACAGGCGGGTGGTCTTATCTTTGGTTCTGGCACCTGCAAACGTTTCCGCAATCAGGTACCCTTCCTCCGTCAGCGCCGTCAGCGCTGCCTGAAGGCTTGCTTCCGGGAGCAGAGAGGCAAGCCGTCTTGCCGGCACAGGCTCTCGGGCACTCCACAGGAAATCCACCAGCTTTTCAGCCTCCGGAATCAGAACCACCGCTGCTGCGGCGCTGTCCCGGTCACGCTCAGGCGCCGGGTGGTAGACGCTGTCAATCCGGCACCAGAGTCCGGACGGCAGCATGACCCTCAGGATCCTGTAAAGCGGACAGAACAGCCGATCCCGCAGATAAAGCGCGAGTCTCAGCCGTTCCTCATCCAGCACCGGTTCCGTATCCAGCAGAGCGTCCACGGTTTTGAGCCGCGAATAGCTTGACTCGCCTGTTACTTTCAGAATCAGCGCCTCACATCGGTTATTCCCCTTTCCGAAGGGCACCAGAACACGCATACCTGGACGAACCTTTTCCCGGATGGCGGCGCTGACACGATAGTCATACAGCTTGTCAACCGACAGCAGCTCCGTGTCCACCGCGACACGCACGATTACACGGTTTTCCATGAACGCTCTCCCCTGTTTTCAGATCGGATTAGTCCTTGTCTTCCTCTTCCATGACCACATTCACCTTACCGTCGGCAATCTGACGCAGGGCCATGGTCACGGGCTTGTCTTCCAGATAGTCACCCTGATTCTCGGCATCCTGAGAGATCACGCGGGCACGCTTGGCAGCGACGTTGACGAGCATGTAACGATTGGGAACCTTATCCAGAAGTTTATTCATAGCGGGATTGAGCATAGTGATCTATTTCCTTTCAAATCTTTTTATTCTTTATTCAGCCTGATGCTTCTCACGCTCAAGGCACAGGATATCGTGGAGTTCCTGCGCCGCGTTGTGCGCATCAAGATTGGTAACGCGATAGGTGAACCGGTCTGCCTGGGCGCATTCATCGGCTGCACGGGCAATACGGCGGTTGATCTTATCCTCGGTCTCGGTCCCGCGGCCGCGCAGGCGCTTTTCAAGCTCTTCCATGGACGGCGGAAGCATAAAGACCATAATGGCATCCGGACGCTTTTCCTTCACCTGGAAGGCACCCTGCACGTCGATTTCCAGGATGCAGTCACGACCTTCGGCAAGACCTGCTTCCACAGGCTCCTCAGGTGTACCGTAATATTCATCCAGATACCGGGCATGTTCAAGGAATGCATGACGGGCAATGCGGTCTTCAAATTCGGCTTTATCCAGGAAGATATAGCTGCCGTTTTCCACTTCGCCGGGACGGGGCGCTCTGGTCGTTGCGGAAACGGACAGGAAGAAATCATGTCCCATCTCACGCAGATATCCCAGCACCGTACCCTTACCGACGCCGGAAGGACCTGCCAGAATCATCAGAACACCTTTATTGTTCCTGCTCATCTTCATTCACCTCATCGAGTTCATCATTGGTATCCGCATCGTCTCGGGCATAGAGACGGTTGGCGACGGTCTCCGGCTGGAGAGCTGACAGCACCACGTGGTCTGAGTCCATTACGATGACCGCTCTGGTGCGCCGGCCGTAGGTCGCGTCAATCAGCGCGCCGCGATCCTTGGCTTCCGAGATGATACGCTTGATGGGAGACGATTCGGGGCTGACGATGGCCACCAGACGGTTGGCCGATACCATGTTGCCGAATCCGATATTGATCAGCTTCATAGAGTTTTCAGACTCCTGTTCTGCATTTTATTCAATATTCTGAACCTGTTCGCGGATCTTCTCGATCTCGCCCTTGATGTCAACCACAATACGGGTGATCTCAATATCATTGCACTTGGAGCCGATGGTATTGGCCTCGCGGTTGAACTCCTGCACGAGGAAATCGAGCTTGCGGCCGACAGCGTTCTTCTGGCGGCACATGGAATCGGCCTGGGCCAGATGGCTCTTGAGGCGCACGAGCTCTTCATCCACAGCAATACGGTCGGCAAAGAGCGCCACTTCGGTGAGCAGGCGCTGCTCATCGGGCTCGGCGCCCTCCAGCAGCTCACGGATACGGGTCTGCAGCTTCTCCTGATAAGCTTTGACGCTGGCAGGAGAAAGCTCCGCCACCTGATCCACCAGACCATCGATGATCTTACAGCGGCTCAGGATATCGTCGGCCAGCTTCCTGCCCTCGCGCTCACGCATGGCGTCGAAATCATCCAGCGCGGACTGCAGCACGCTCAGCACATCACGGGTCAGCTCATCGGCATCGGCCTGCTTGGCAGTGACGGTGAACACCTCGGGATAGCGCGACACGGCGGTCACGGAGATGTCATCTCGCAGGTTATACTCGGCGCACATCTGACGCATACTGTTGAGGTATGCCTCGAACACATGGCGGTTGAGCGTCACTTCCACGTCATCGGACTGGGAATCATCCACGGTCACGAATACATCCAGCTTGCCACGGGCCACACGGGCCTGGGCAGCCTTCTTGACGGGGTCTTCCAGATAGCCGTAGAGTCTTCCTGCCTTGACCGTACAGTCAAAGTAACGGTGATTGACGGCGCGGACCTCGACGGTGATGTCGCGGCCGGACAGAGATGCGCTGGCGCGGCCGTAGCCGGTCATAGAGTTCATGTCTTGTCAAACCTTTCTCTTCCGGGAAAGGCTCCCGGATTCTGTATGATATATTATAAGGATAGGATTAACGCTTACCAAAGATTCTGGGGCGGATGCGGTACTGGTAGTAAATCAGCAGTCTTGTCAGGGCAATGTCGAAGAGCACAAAGGTCAGATTGCAAACCGCCCAGACAATCCAAAGTGCGTATTCAAAGACCCATTCCGGGAAAAACAGCCGCAGAATCAGCCAGATACCCAACAGGCAGAGATTTCCCGCCGCCATTTTCGCCATCCAGCAAAGAAATGGGCGGCGTATGCGTTCCAGGTGATACTTAACCACCGGATAGTGGCCAAAAAACAGCAAATAGAACACGCCTGAGCTCTTATCCGGCAGAATCAGCAGCGAAAGCATGGAAACGGCTGCGAAAACCATCATCGAAAGGCCGGTTCCTGCCTCGATCATGACCGCAGCTGTCAGAACACCGGCCATGGCAACCACGGTCAGCTGCATCGTCGGCGTCATACAGGAGATATAGAGCAGCACCACGGCAAGTGCTGCCACAATTGCGCCGGTGGAAACGCGCTGGGACTGTCGCATCGTGTTTCCTCCCTAGCAGCAGGAGATACAGTCACCGCCCATGCATTCGCACAGGCAGTCGGCACACAGCAGCGAGCTGCACATGTCGCATCCGGACATACCGCCCCGGCTGACATTTCCCCGGTAATAATTCTGATTTCCCATCTGATTGAGCGCCGAGCGGTACTCCGCATTGCCCGGATCCATCTGGCAGGCCGTCTGGAAATTCTGCCGGGCGTCATCATACCATCCACGGCGCAGGGAGATATTGCCCTTGAGGTAATACCATTCGGCATTGCGCTCAGACGACGCATTGAGGGCAGCTTCCGCGCCGTCCACATTACCCATGGCAATCATCTGGCGGATGCGGGCAAAGGGGCCGGTTCCATAGCTGTTCTGGCTATAGGTATTCTGATAGGTACGGCCGGTTCCCTGATAGGGATTCTGGTAAGGATTCCCCGACTGGGCAGAACCGCCGCCGGATCGTTCCTTCTGAATCAGGTCGTAGGCCTCGTTGATTTCCTTCATCTTCTCCTGTGCAAGATCTGCCAGGGGATTATTGACATAATTATCCGGATGGTACTTGCGTGCAAGATCCCGATAGGTCTTTTTGATCTCTTCGTCCGTCGCGTCGCGGCCGACGCCCAGAACCTTATATGGATCCATTTCTTTGTTCCCTTCTCTTATGTTTTCCGCTGAATACATCCCGCATGGTACCGGGCATGCCCAGATAAATCACATTGCGCACGATCTCACCAAAACGCGGCATCTCCATCAGCTCCACAGCCGCGGCACAGGCTGCGGCGGAATCGGTAAGCGTCTGCTCAACGGTTTCACGTACGGTGTCGTCCGGCTTCCCTTGAAGATCAAACCGGCAGCGGATGGGATTATAGTTGCCGGAAACGTTGTCCTCTTCCAGATCATCCCAGGCGTCGATGATATACACCCAGCGTCCGGTATGATAGAAAACTTCCCCCAGAATCCGGCGGGTCATGTCATCCTTTGCCCAGTCGGCAGCACGGCGCAGGATGGAGGCAAAGCAGTCCGCAGCCCGGTCAAGGCTTTTGCAGTTTTCCCGCTCGGCCTGATGGAGTCTGTCAAGCCCTTCACGGGCGGCAAGCGCCAGCTCAGGTTCAAATCGTTCTGCCTTACGATAGCCAGACTGTGCCCAGAAGGCAAGAATACGCGCCAGCAGCCGCTTGATTCCCCTATCATCCCGCACAGAGTCGAGTATTTTATGATAGGTCAGAATCACCGTGGCGTCGGCAGCAAAGTCCAGCGCCGGGTTTTCCTCAAACATCGGACGCCTGTGCGTCGGATGGGCCATACAGCGGCGAGGACAGGCTTTGCAGTCGCAGTTTCCGGCGTCGGTCATCACCAGCGCCAGAAAGCAGAAGTCATAGTTCAACAGAAAGCGCCAGGCAAGCCCATAGCGCTTTCCAAGCGTCCTGCACAGACCGCAGTACATCGCGCGGAAGGCCTCGTATTCCTTCACCCGCAGCTCCGGTTTGCAGGGACGTACATATCCAAACATTGATACCCTTCTTTAAGTCCCGTGAAATTACGCCTCGGGATCCACAGGCGTCTGCCCGATCTTTTCGTAGTCTACATACACCGTATACGTACCGAAAACACCAAGTTCCTGCACGTTTTCACCCAGAATCACCGTAGCCGGAATTGCCAGGCTGCCGGAAACCGCCAGTGTACGTCCACGCATATCAACCTGCAGGCTCACGTCACCGGACACAAGACCCGCAACCATATCGGAAGGTCCGCGAACTGTCACGGCCATTTCCTTCTCACGAAGCTCGGCATGGTAGCCGTCCGGCACATTGATCAGCTCAATATCATCGGTCCGGAAGGTCAGATTGGTAATGCCCTGGAAGCTGATATTCACCTGGGCATGCTTCTGTTCACCGAGAAGTTCAAAGCCTTCGGGAACAACGATGGGCAGCTTGCCGTTGTAACTGTCAAAGGTCGATGCCAGATCCACTGTGGTCAGCTCAATATTCTCAAGCTTACGGACAGCTTCAATCTCACCCTGTACCAGAACGGCCGAGGGTTCAATCGAAACAACTGCATCTTCCTCGGTAACACCCTTACCTGCAACAAGTCCCACAGAAAGATCAACAAGCTTCTGAAGCTGCACCGGCACCTTGATACGCACATAGATATCGTTGTGAACAAGGGTATCGCTCTTGATAACCTGACCTGCAGCATCGACAACATCATAGCGCAGCGAGGTTTCATAGTTACGGTTGAGCACATCCGCATCGACCTCGATGCGGGCAGCAGCGGCACGTGCCATTTCCTCGGCCAGACCGGAAACAGACACAGTGGACTGACCCAACTCGGGTTCCAGCGCCACATAGCCCTCGCGCATCACACCGTCGATCACGACTTCCACCGGAAGTTCACGCTCAACCAGATCTCCGAAGTGAACCTTAACCGCAGAAGGCGTGGAATTCACAACCGTCACACCGTTGGGCACGGAAATATCGTAGGTCAGAGAATACTCCCCTGCCTGCGTCACGGAGCTGACGTCCGCACGCACCGTGATCTTATCAGCCGATACGCCGGAAAGCTTACTGACAGCACCGTTGACTTCCACCGAGACCGTGGGAAGATCATCATCGGCCAGAATCAGGCTATGGCTGCTCTTGAGCGCATCCAGTCCGATGAGTTCCACCGGCATTTCACGAAACGTCAGGGACTTCGTGGGGTCTTCCTGTCCCACAACAAAGAACCAGAGCATAAAAGCCAGCAGAAGTGAGAGTACCCGCAGGGGAATATCATGTTTTTTCAGCCATTCTTTCATTTATGCTTCCCCCTCAGAATCGACATGGCTTTCTTCTTCGTGGAGCTTTCCTCTTCCTTGACCGCCTTTGAAACAAGCTCCTCGGTCAGAATGTTTGTCAGCGCCTCAGGCGAAAGACCGCGCCGGATGCTGCCATTCTTGGCAACGGAGATCGCGCCGGTCTCTTCGGATACCATCAGCGAAATCGCATCGGTCTTTTCCGTCACACCGATACCCGCGCGGTGACGGGTACCCAGCTCCTTGGAAAGCTTCTCATTCTCCGACAGCGGCAGCACACCGCCCGCCGCAACGATACGTCCGTCGGAAATCACCATCGCACCGTCATGCAGCGGTGCATTCTTGAAGAATATGTTCTTCACAAGCTCTGCCGTAACCTTGGCATCCACCGAAGTGGAAGCCGTCACCACGTCATGCAGCGCATTCTTACGTTCAAATACAATCAGCGCACCGGTTCTGGACCAGGACATGGAAGAACAGGCCTCGACAATCTCGGGAATCATCAGCTTTGTTTCAGCCTTCTCATCCTCTTCCCTCTCAAAGATCTGCCGCAGGCTGGTGGCGCCAACCTGTTCCAGCACCTTACGCAGCTCCGGCTGGAACATGATCAGGATTGCAATCAGGCCGATCTGAAGGGTATTGCTGAGCACAAAGCTGATGACATTGAGCTGAAGCTCCTGCGCGACCTGAGACATGATCAGCAGTATCAGAATACCTTTGATGACGCGCTCAACGCTGGTATGTCTTACAAACCGCCACACGCGGTAGATGACATAGGCAACCAGCAGAACCTCCAGCATATCCCAAAGAGTGGCTGTTCTGATATAATGCGCACCTGTCAATATGAAATTACGGATGTTTTCCGCCATACTCTAAACACCTGCACAGTTCTCATGATATAATCGGGTAAAATACCACGTATCTATTTTATCACAAACCACCTCATTTGTGAATAGAATTCTAGGATTTTTTACTTTTGATTTGAAAATTTTGATTGTCAACTTTGCCCAAACGCAGACGTCTCCGATCAAATTGTGCCAACGTTTCAAAGCGCAAAAAGACCTGCCGCAAAAGCAGCAGGTCTTTATATGCCAGCGCATAAAGATCAAAACAGGTCAGGGCGCTTCCATAACCCGGATTTTATCCGTTGTATAATCGGTTTCGGCCAGAATGATATCTTTGATTTTCGCAACATCGGTACCGATTAATCCCGCCTCTTTGGGCTGAACCACCACGTTAATCGTCTCATCGTCCATGATCGCGACACATTCCACAAACCCCTTAGCCACCACCAGGCTTTCGATGCGGGATTCGCTGACCGTCCGTGCAGCCAATGCGGAAACCGCCGCCTCGGCATCGGCGCGTGCCTGCTCGGAGGTCTGTTCATCCGCCAGGGTCGACTGATACAAACTCATCGCCTCGTCCCGGGACTGCTGACGATCAAGCCTGGTCTGCGCAAAGTAATCAGACAGCACCGTGATGGGTTCTGATTCGGCAGAAGCGTCGCTGCCGGAGCCCGAGTGCAGCTTCCACTGATTCTCCGCAAATCGATCAGCATCAGAACCTGCATCCACCGATACCATGACCTGATCCGAAAGCTTGGGTTCATCCACGCCCGTTTCAACACTCTGTTCCCGGCTGTAACTCCAGTTGAGATACACCGCAACACACAAAAGAAGTGTAATAACCCCGATTACCGCACCGTTTTTCTTCACACTCATCATAATTCCCGCCCTTCAGTTCTTCATTTTCATGACTACGATTTTGTCAGAGCCCAGTCCGGTCATCGAGGCAACCGCCCGGGTCACGGTGAGCCGCACGTCGGCGCGATCCGCACCCTGGCAGACTACCAGTGCCCCCTGATATGTGGGACTCTGCCGCGAGATGACGATCGGTTCTTCATCGCCATCCCGGTTGACGACCTGTGTCTTTCGCATCTCCTGCATACGTTCATCCGCCAGAAAACCGTCAGCATAACTTCGATCCGACTGCGTCTCTGATTCCTGAGCATAGATGACGTTTTCATCCGCACTGACACTCAGACGCACAACAACGCGTCCCACCCCCTCTGCCTGACCGAGTATCTGCTCAAGATCATCCTCAAGCTGCCGTGACGAACGAGTATCGAAATGTACGTTCGCCGTTTCGTCACCATGCTCCTGCCCGGCATCGGATACCGGCCATAGAAGCATCACAAGTCCGGCCCCGATGACCAGAAGCACGTACTTATATCTATGCAGGAGCTCTGGCAATAATGTCCGAAGCCTGCCCAATGTGATCATCTGCAATCATCACCTCCACCCGATCCCGTGGTATGCCGATTCCGGCGGCTACAGCCGTGCACAAGGCATCGATTACCTGTAAAGTAGTTTCGCTTCCCAGAATTACAGTGACCCTATCAGGAAGCATATGTTCATTCAGAACAACCTGCGCCGAGCAGAAAATCCCGGACGACGCAGCAAAAGATTCCACCCATTGCGCAAACTCTGCGGCTGTGTAGTCCCGTGTCATCGCAGCCTGTACTTCCGTTCCCCACTCTGCAGCCTCTGCGCCGCTCTGTGCCTGTCTTTCCCAGAATCCTCGCACAGAATCCGGATCCAGCCGTGCAAGCGGGGCAATCATGACGCAGAGCATCATGGTGCCCGCGGTCAGACGGACAAGACTGTTCTGCCGGCTGTTTTTGGTCAGTGCGTCGGCAAGTCCCCCCAGAACGGCTGACACCACAATCCGCAGAATCCACGCCTTCCATTCGCTCATTCGTCAGCTCCTCATCCCATTCCCCACGCGCTCATACCGGCAAAAACCGACAGTAACAAAAGCAGCATACAGGTTCCATACAGTCCCACCAGAAGTCCAAAACTGTCTGCAATTCCATCCACAAACTTCGAAAATCCTGCATCCGCGCCGAGGCCTGAAAACATGGCCGCCAGACGCATGCACAGATACCGCACACCGATCTGTGCAAAGGGAACCAGACCAATTGCCGCCAGTCCCAGAAGCCCGAAAACGCCCGCGGAGCCGTGCACTATTTTGGCTCCGATCAAAACCGCACCCGCCGCATCGGACATAATGGAACCAACCACCGGCAGCGCACTGGAAAGCATGAGCTTTGTAGTCTTGAGTGCCATGGCGTCCGCGGATCCTGTGATGACCCCTGACAGGGCAAAATAACTCATAAACAACGTCAGGACAGTACGAAGAATGCTGTGCAGCAGGTTCTTTAGCTGAGTCGTGAGTTTGGTCAATGCATCGGAGCCGGACACCGCTCCTGCAAGCTGTAAAGCAATGCAGCTATACAGTAGCGGAACCAACGCCGCATCAATGGCTGTAATCACAACATCCGTCAGAAACACCACCACCGTGTGCCGTCCGGCGGCTGATACGGCCTGTCCGGCTGCGGTACAGGCTGCCGTCATCACCGGCAGCAGTGCTTTGGAAAACAGGTTCATCTCTCCGATTGCGCTGCGCGCTGCACTGAGCATCCCGCCTGATTGTCCAAGGGTAATCACGGTCACGCTTAACACGCCTGCAATCGTGACCACCGGCGTCTGGTGTTCAAGGGATTTGAGCAACCCCTGTGCCAGTGCGCAGAGTACCGCCACACCAAGGATAGAAAGTGCACTGCGTATACCGGTTTTCCAGATGGTTTTGCTTTCATCCAGGACATTTCCCAGCAGCGTCTGCAGCATTTCTCCCGGATCTGCGATATCGGAAGGCAGGAATCCCTCGAGACGGCTGTGTGCCTGATCCGGCAGGGCATCCGCCAGATCATCAACCTTCAGCGCCTGCGCTGCCTGTGATGTGATCTGCAGTAATTCTTCATCCGCTGCAGCATATGCAGGTGTTGTGAGGGTAAACGTCAGCAATGCCGCCGTCAGCATGTAAAGTATCTTCACTTTTCACTACCTCACAACAGTTCAGCAACCGTTTCCAGCACTTGCGCCAGCATCGGCAGTACCAGCACAATACAGGCTCCGCTCCCTGCCAGTTCAAGTTTTGACGCCAATGCCCCTTCGCCGCCGTCCCGACAGATCTGAGCTCCCAGTTGTGTCAGCAATGCTACGGCTACGCTTTTCATCAGCACGCCTGAAAGTCGTCCATCCATTCCTGCGATCCGTCCAAGATCCTCCCAGAAACGCATGACTGTATCCACATACCGCAGAGAGGCTGTCAGAATGCAGATTCCCGCTGCCAGGCTTGTCAGAATTGCCAGTTCAGGGCTCTGCCGCCTGACCGTCACCGCCAGAATCATCCCCAGGATACTGATCGCCGTCAGTTTTGCAAAATCTGCCATCTTCAGAACCCAAACAGCATCTTTGCCGTATCAAACAGGAGGCTTATCTCTTTTACAATGATTGTCAGTACCACAATCAGTCCTGCCAGCGTGGTCATCATTGCCTGTTCTTCACGCCCGGATCGCATCAGCACCTGATTGAGCACTGAAACCAGTATTCCAATCGCCGCTATTCGAAATATCAGGTCCACATTCACGGCTTTCGCCTCCTCTTTTGCTTCCATTCCACCGGATTTACATCAGCAGTATTGCTGCAGCCGCCGCAATTCCCGGGCAGATGCGCTTCCATAACTTTGCTGTGCTCCGCGCCTGTTCGGCTTCTCTTGTGTATATGTCCTCCAGTCGGTGCAGCGCCTCTTCCAAAAGCCGTATTTGCTCTTCCGCCAGACTCTGTCCAAGTCCGCCCCCCAGATTCAGCAGCACATCCCGGCTCTCACTGCTGAGCTTTGTCAGATGGCGGTTCACGCTCTCTTCCCATCGTACCCGCAGCGGTTTTTCATCCGTGCTCTCCAATGCTGCGAAGAAACGTCCCTGTTCCCCCGGTTGTTGTGCCAATCTGTAAAAGATCTCCTTCAGCGGTGTCTGACACCCGGCGATTTCTCCCCGGATCTCATTCAGGGCAGCAATTGTGCTGTAAAGCATTTTCACTTTCCGCTTTATTTCTTTTTCTGCCATGATACCTGCCAGCAATCCGCCTCCGATCAGCAGCACCGCACCTGCCAGATGTATCACAGTTCCAGTCTCTCCACTCTGAATACCCGTCTGTTCTCCCGTCCTCTTGCCAGGAACACGGCATATCGGAAGTTTCCCCGGCTTAAAAGTTCTCTGAGCGCAGGCCGCTGTATCACATCCGTCAGTGTTTCCCCATGGACGGTTGCCAATACGTGAATCCCGCAGTTGACCGCCTGTTCCAGCGCCTCCACGTCCTTCTGTGCCGTGATTTCATCCACTGCCAGCACTTCCGGTGCCATTGTACGCAAGAGCATCGACGCTGCCTGTGCCTTGGGCGCTCCCTCTATTACATCCGTACAGGGACCCAGATCAAACTGCGGTATGCCGCCTGTCATTGCGGCCAGCTCCCGCCGCTCATCTGCCACGCCAACGCGGATCCCACTCTCGGACAGAATCCGGATCATATCCCGCAGAAACGTCGTCTTCCCCACGCCCGGCGGCGATACAAGCAGTGTTGATGAAAATCCTTCTCCTGTTGTCTGCAGTCTGCGCATCAATTCTTCCGCGCAGCCTCTATGCTCTCTGGCAATACGCAGCGAAACAGAGGATATTCCCCGCAGGGTACTGATCCTGCCGTCACGGCTGACAGCCGTGCCCGCAAGACCTAAACGATGCCCGCCGCGCACGGTGATGAATCCTTCCCGCAGCTCTTCCGCCACGCTGTGAAGCGATCCCTCCGCCGCCCGTTCCAGAAGCCATGCGATATCGGATGTGCTCACGTCGCTCTCCCCGACTTTTACTTCCTTTCCGCCAATGCTGACCCCCGGACGCGCGCCTGTGCGCAGACGCAGTTCCTCCGCCTGCTCCCGCTGATCAATCCTGAGTCCGCCGAAACTTTGCCTGAGACCCGGCGGCAGGATCGCAAGTGCTGATTCAAAGCATTTGTGCTGATCTGTCATTACTGCGCCTCCCTGCTGTTTTTGAGGTTTTCCTTTTTGGTACAGGCTATCTATATGGCAAGTCTGCGGGATCTATGACACAAAAAACGCGCCGGGAGTTAAGACCCGGCGCGGCTATGGCTTATGTACTGATTCAGTTGGAACGGTTTTTGTTCTGATTTCTGCGGCGTCTTGCCAGAATCCGCTGTCTGCGACGGTTATGGAGCACCATGTAGGTAATGTAGAGAATCACGGCAATCACTATGCCGAACATCGCCATACCAACCCACGGCTGACTGAGCGTATCCTGTATCCGCTGCAGCGCATACAGCGCATCGGAGCGTTCCACATCCGAAGATGCCAGAAGATTCATGGTTTCGATGACCTTGCCTTTATACTTAACGGTCATCTGTCCCAGAACCTGACCGGCTTCCACCGGTGCCTGAACCTCCGTCTCCGCAGTAATTTCCTTTTCGAAATCCGAAAGATTCTCGTTTTTGTGCAGCAGCCAGCGAATCTCTTTCTCCGGCGTGAGCATCACGTAATCCTTGTTGGCTGACAGATTCACCTTCACCTCGGCCACAGGATCCGTCGTCTTGACTATGGTTCTGTAGGAGAAATTGCGAAATCCCCAGTCAAAGAGATCCTCGGTATCCATAAAGCTGCGAATCTGGCGCACACCGCTGTCGGTATACCGCGTCTCGGCGCCAAGCAGCACACTGATGAGCTCTATGCCGTCCTTCTCAGCCGATGCAATCAGGCAGCGGCCGGCAGCTGTGGTATGTCCGGTCTTGATGCCGGTACAGTATTCGTAAAGATAGGCGCTGGTTTCGGTGGAGGAAATCATGAAATTCGTGCTGTTGAAGATGCGTTCCTTCTCCACGATATTGGTCGGGGCGATGGTCTTTTGTTTGGCGCCGCAGATGTCTGCAAAGGTATCGTATTCCAGCGCCGCCAGCGTCATCAGAAGCAGATCGTAGGCAGTCGTGTAGTGATTATCGTCATGATATCCGGAAGGATTGACGAAATTGGTATTCTTGCAGCCAAGCTGTTTTGCGCGGTTATTCATGAGCTTGACAAACTCCTCAATGGAGCCTGATACATGCTCTGCCGCCACATTGGCCGCATCATTGCCGGAAGGCACCAGCAGGCATACCAACAGGTCATAGACCGTAATCACCTCATCGCGGCGCAGGCCTGCGATACTTGATCCGGGAGGCACTGCAGACAGAGCCGACGCTGTGACGGTCACTTCCTCGTCCAGCTCACAGTTTTCCAGCAGCAGCAGTGCAGTGAGCACCTTCGTGGTACTGGCCGGATACATCTTGACTCTGGCATCATGCTCGTAGATAATCTGGCCGCTGTTTTTCTCATACAGAAGCGCCGACGGCGCCGAAATCTCCGGTTCGTTGCCATACAGCGCCTGAACCGGCGATACTACAAGCATCAGCGCAAAAAGGCTGGCAAACAGTACGGACAGGCGTTTTTTCATAGTGGTCTCCTCAGTTACACGGCACCGCACAGCATGAAAATACAGCTTGCGGCTCCCGGCAGGATATGCTATACTAAAAAAAATGTTACGTAATCAGTTTATCCTGTTTTCAGGCGCTTGTCAAGTCACCACTCAGCCAAAGAAATGGGATGTTTTGTCGTTGTTTTCGATTGAACGCATCAAGGAGGTTCGAATCCATGTCCGTTTCCCATATTGACGTCGATCCCATTGTCGGAAAAGTCCGTCGGATCGTCGCTTCCCACAGGCTCGCCGAAGGGGATTACTGCCGCTGGCTGTGGCAGGATGAAAAATCAACCCGCGAACTCGGCACCAACGAATACGGCTGCGCTGATGCTGCCAACCTGCTCTATACCATCGGCGACTTTGTACAGGATCCTGACAGCCGTGCTGCCTGGATAAGCAAGCTGCAGTCCATGCAGAATCCCGAAACTGGTATGTTCGTCGAGGCTACCCACCACACCATCCACACAACAGCGCACTGTCTGGCAGCACTCGAGCTCTTCGACGCACGCCCGCTCTATCCCCTGACCGATCTCCTGCCGTATCTGGATCATCAGGCGTTCACAGCCTTTCTCGACGCGCTCCCCTGGGAGACCGGCCCCTGGAATGCCTCCCATCAGGGCGCGGGACTCTTTGCCTCCCTCGTCATCACCCGTGATGCAGACCGTGCCTGGCAGGATGCATACTTCACCTGGCTTCGGGAACGTGCCTGCAGCACGTCCGGGCTGGGATTGGAAGGCCGTCAGGGCTCCATCCGGTTGGTGCAGCAGCTCGGCGGCTGGTTTCACTATATGTTCAACCACGAATATGCCCGCGAGCCCTTTCCCTATCCCGAGAAGATCATCGACACCTGCATCGATCTCTACCGGAATCAGCAGCTCAGTCCCCTCATGGGTCGTCAGATCAGTTTTATGGAAATCGACTGGGTATTCCTGCTGAACCGCTCCTCCCGGCAGACGCCGCACCGTTTCCATGAAGTGAAGGAAACGCTCTGGGACTTTGCCCAGAGCTATCTGCCCTGGCTTGCGTCTCTTGATGAGCAGATCCACGACGCGCTCAATGATCTGCATATGCTCTTTGGCGCCGTGTGCGCCGTAGCCGAGCTGCAGCTGGCGCTTCCCGGAAAAGTCCGCACCGAAGTGCCGCTCAAACTGGTACTCGACCGCCGTCCGTTTATCTGATCGGTCCCGTTTTATCCAAACATCAAAGCGCGCAGCTCACGGATTTGAGCTGCGCGCTTTTCGATGATGCCGGATCAATTGATCTTTCTTTCCAGTTTCGGAGCGCCGAGCAATCCCACGTCGATCTCGTCACCCTGTCGGCAGAAGTGATTCCACATCGGCATGGTCAGCCGGACGCAGACCGTATTCTTTCCCGCTTTGAACAGCCCGGCCGTATCAAAGCGATAGGGCGCCCAGAGGCGCACACCGACAGATTCCCCGTTGACAAACAGTTCCGCTGCTTCCCGCGTGTCCAGCGTCACAAACTCTGACTGTGCAGCTTGCTCCTCACTCAGTTCCACCTCAAAGTGATATACCGCATCTCCGCAGAAGCGGGGATATCCCTGACGATTGACGGGCAAGGCTTCATAAACCTCCCGCTTTGCCATGATATCCTTATGATCAGTCTCAAAGTCACCGCGCAGCATGACGTACGGCGCACGGTACAGAATGTTATAGTCCGGCATCCGGAATGCCAGTGTCAGGCGGTTTTTGCCCTTTCTGAGCAGCGGCGCGACCTCAAGGGAAGCATCTCTCACACCCCACAGACGACAGTGAGACCATTTATCATCAATGCGCTCGCCATTGAGTTCACAGCGCAGCACATCCCGATACTCCGCGTACATCATCACACTCTCCGGAATAATCTCTGCTTCAAAATCAAATACCAGAAGTCCCTTCTGACCGATATTAGCATACTTACCCGGCACCCATTCATCATTGATTTTGATGAAGCTGTCCTCCGCAGGCATTCTGATCGGCTCGTCGGTACCTTCATACGGAGCGTAACTCCAGTCGGCAACCAGGATATTGCCTCTCTGTACTTCCAGACCACAATTTGACGGAAGTGCCTGCAGCACCGCGGTCTCCATATCCGATTTCTGCATCCAGTCAGCCTTTTCATCGGCTTCGATGAGCACATACATCTGGCAGGGATCAAAATGGATCTCTGCGCGGCCGTCTTTGCAGACAAGCACTTTTTCGGTGCAGGTATCGGGATCCAGAAGCTGCATACCGGGTCTGTAAGCAATAGACGCTGTCCGCTGGGCATCTGCGTCGTTGCAGAGGAATACCACATCCGCGTTTTTACCTCTGCGCAGACCGGTATAAATATCTCCGTCATGACGGATATCCAATGTACGTTTTCCATAACCGACAGCCTCTTCCAGCATGGCCTTGTAGTCGGCATTCCTGCCGCGCCCGCGCTTACCGATGCTGCCGTGCTGACGCTCATCAATGTCATTCAGACGCAGGAAACTTACATTTTCCGCAAGAACGGTCACGCCCTCTTGGGCGGGAGTCTCGCCAAAGGGTTCCTCATATTCCGCGGTATCCACATTAAGCCCGGGAAGCTCATCGGCAAACACGATCTTAACCCCTGCCGCCTGCAGACGACGGATCAACGCCATAATACTCTGGGTGGTATCACTGGTATTGGGCAGGATCACCGTATCGTATTCGCCGCCGTAAAGGCGTGCAGCACCATTATCGGCCGCGATATCATCTGCCAGCCACTCACTGAACATGTCGTATTCGATGTTCATCTCAAGCAGTGCATTGACAATACCGATTGCCGCAGCCTCATAGGGCCAAATATCACTGTCATTGCGGTAGTCAAACAAATTATTCTGGGCATTGACATTGGTGCAGACACTGGTTTCCGGCCACAGCAGCAGCACTCTGCCCTGCGGTCTGGTACCGGCGGACATGTACTGAATCCTCGCTACGTAATCTCCGAAGAGATCATAGCGTTTGAACATACTGTTATGATAGTTATGACTGGGCTGACCGGCAATATCTGAGAGTTTGCGCGCATTATCCCAGGAATACTTTGCCCCCATATACTGGATCATGTTTACGCCCAGCACCATCAGGCGGTTGGCTACACGGCGCATCTCATCAAAGCGCAGCTGTCCCGTGCTCATGGTATAGGTTTCGCACATCGTACGGTCACGGTCAAAAAATCTCGCCGCAGAAGCTACGATTTTTCCCGCAATGTTGAAGTTTTCGTCGTTGATCTTGGTACGTGAGAAGATGGAGTCTATGCCCGGAATGTGCATCCACTTGAGCAGTTCAAAAATATCACCGGACTGGTAAATACACCAGAGAAGCGATTCTTCACCATCAAAATGTCCGGTATAGGCAATCTTTTCCCGATCACACCATTCATAAACCTGCCTGATGTGCGCGTCCCGCACCAGTTCCGTCACAAGCTTCCAGTAATGGCAGCGAACCTGCTTTTCTCTGGCTGTTACGGGCTTTTCCACCAGTGCATAGAGCCACGGAGTCACATCATAACCAAATCGAGCTTCGAACTTCTCTTTCATCGCGTCATTCCACGGAATGCCGCCGTGTCCCATTTCATGCGGAGAACCAACACAGACTTCATCGGTAAAAAGTCCCTTGACAGTCTTTCCGAATTCCTCGCCTACTGCTTCCCTGTACTTTTCATGGGTGGAATCGATAAATGCCCGCATCGCCTTTTCATCCAGCGCGTCCACATACCCAGGCTCTTCGGTACAGAAACGGCTGGCCGCCTCTACCTTGTCCTGATAACGCACGCTGAGGATATGCAGATCCACGTAGGCCGAACGTTCGTTGATAAAGCTTGCCCAGAAGCCGTGGGCGTTCTTTTCAATCTTCAGCTCATGGCTGACATCCACCGCTCCGTCCTCCGGATGATCCTGGTAGACCAGCTGTGCGGCGATAAAATCTCCCTTGATATAGAGCTCATCAAAGCGCGACATGGAGCCCAGAGTCTTTTTGGTACTCACCAATACCTTTGCCCGCGTCTCGGGATGATCGCGCAGGAGCTGACCGCCGGCAGTGCCGGAAGGCCAGTTGAATTCATCATAAATCCAGAAAGAGAGCCCAAGCCGCTTTGCCTCTTTGACCGTATGCTTTACAATCTCAAAATACCGCTCTCCCAGATATTCATCCGTCATGCCCCAGGTGGCATTGACGAAGAAGTCGTTGACACCTTTCTTTGCAAACTCTTCCAGCTGGGCTGAAATCTCTTCCTCACGAAGCTCGTCGTTCCAGAACCACATCAAAGCCGGACGATAATCATGATGGGGCTTTTCAAGGCCGCTGAGTATTTCCACTATCTTTTTCACGGCATTATCCTCCTGTATCTTCCCGGCTGCCGTCACAGAGCAGTCGGGCATATTATGCTTTCATTATAATTATTTATTGGTTAGAAGTCAACAGCAAAACGCTTATGATTACAATTCTGTTTATACAAAACGTAAAAGCGGTACCCGCTCATCTGCAGGTACCGCCCGGAAAGTTTTGGTTTGGGTGAATCGCGGAGATCAGCTCTTGAGCGACCCCATAAGCACACCTTTTGTAAAGAACCGCTGAACAAAGGGGTAAATCATCAGCATCGGCAGGCTTGCGACAAACACGGACGCGTATTTGAGATCCAGCGTGCGCTCGTTGATGATAAGCAGCTCGCGCAGGATGACCTGCAGCGGCATCTGTTCCTTTGTGTTGAGATAGACCAGTGCGTTAAAATAGTCATTCCAGCGCTCCACGGCATAGTACAGGCTCAGTACCGCGATGATGGCACCTGACAGTGGAAGTACAATATGCCAAAACTGCCGCAGCTCCGAGGCTCCGTCGAGCCGTGCCGCCTCATAGACCTCCTGCGGAACCGTCTGCTCCAGAAACGCCCGGCATACCAGCAAATTATAGACCGACAGCCCGCCGAGCAGTACGATGATAATGGGTTTGCCGACCAGCCCCAGACTGTCCATCGTCACAAAGGTCGGAACCATGCCGCCCTGGAAATACATAACGAAGATAAAAATCCAATTCAGAAACCGGCGTCCCGGGAGACTCCGTTTGCTCAGAACGTAGGCTGTGGGCAACGTGAGAAACAGGTTAAAGAGAACACCGGAAACCGTATAGATGATGGAGTTGCCGTAGGATCTCCAAAAGGGCTCATAGTTTAAAATCGCACGGTAGGATGAGAGCGTAAAGTCCCGGATCCAGAATATGGTATTGCCAAGCGCAACCTGCGACTGATCGGAAAAAGACGCAATCAGCGCAAAATACAACGGATATCCAATACAAAACGTGATGAGCAGAACAAGCGCCGTGTTGACAACGCTGAATACTTTATCTGCCCGCGAATCTTTCATGTCATACTCCTTGCCGTTATTCGTAATCCTGCATACAAGTTGTTATTGTTTTAACCATCATACACCGAAATCGTCCGACAAGCAATAGTAGTTTTTCGTCCGAAACCGTAAAAAAAGGCCGATAAGCCTTTCTGCCGGGCTGATGTGGCAGGATTTCCGGGCTGCATTTCCGCAAAGAGTCAGAAACCTCAGGTTGCGCAGCTTTTGGAAACCAAAGGTTTCTTGCATACCGGCAGCTTATGGAGTATAATAAAAGAAACATTTCGATACAGGGAGGATATCCGATTTGAATATCGAAATTGCCAACCATCTCACCGAGCTGCGCAAATCTGCCGGTCTTTCCCAGGAAGCGCTGGCTGACCGGCTGGGCATCAGCCGTCAGGCAATCTCCAAATGGGAGCGCGCCGAGGCGGCTCCCGATACGGAAAACCTCATCGCGCTGGCAAAGCTTTACAACATCTCACTGGACGAGCTGCTGCTCTTTCATCGCGAGGAAGCTGCCTCCCCCGCGTCATCCGGTACCCAGGAACAGGCAGGTTCCGCTCCGCCGCATTCCGATACCACGTTCAATCATACCGAGGCATTCATCCATGCCCACGCTGCGTCGCCGGTACATGAGCCAGTTGAGGAACGTTTTGACGAAAACGCCGTGCGGATGCTCAACGCCTGCTATCCCGTTCTGATGACCGGCGTGTTCTTCGCCATGGGGTTACTCGGCGGCTGGTGGCATCCGGGCTGGATGGTGTTTCTGACGATCCCGCTCTACTACACCCTGATTCCGGCACTGCGCAAGCGCGATCACCGCGTCTTTGCCTATCCCGTCGCGGTAACGCTTCTCTATCTGATCCTGGGCTTTACCATTCACGCCTGGTCCTGGGGATGGCTGCTCTACCTGACCATTCCCGCTTACTACACCTGGAAGCCCGGACGTTAATCCTCACCGGCGGATATTCCGTTTTCCACCAGCTGCAGCGGCTGCAAAAGCGCTGCACAGGTGACGCATTTACGCCCATATTTCCTGCGGAGCGCATCGGCTGCATTGTCGAGGCGCTCCGTTTTTTCACGTCTGCGGTAATCGCAGAGGATATCCAGCTGCTGCGGTTCATCCGCAGATGTGAGGTGGATTGCCCGCACCGTCACGGAGCGGATGTTTCGCTCCCACTTGTACTGCCGTGTAAACAGCGCATGGGCTGCTCCGCACAGAACCCGTGCGTTGGCAGTCGCTTCTCCAAGCATCTCCTGAAACTGCCGGGTAACAAGCCGGTCATCCCGCACGGAGATCTGGATTCCCTCCGCCATCAGCCTTTTTTCCCGCAGTCTGCGCGCCACATCCTGCGAAAGCTCCAGCATCACCCGCCAGACCTGGGCATTATCCGTGAGATCTTTTGCCGTGGTGACGCCATGTCCCACACTTTTGATGGGACCTTCTTCGCCGCTCACCGGACTCTCGTCCAGACCGTTTGCATAGCGCCAGAGTACCATACCGCCCTTCCCCAGCCTGTATTTGAGCATCTCCACATCGGCGCAGGCAAGCTGTCCGATGGTGTGAATCCCCACCACATCAAGGTTTCTGCACACCGAGGGACCGGCTCCCAGCATTGTATCCAATGGAAGGTTCCAGATGCGTTCCCGGAAGCTTTCCCGCGCAATACTGGTCACGGCATCCGGCTTTTTCATATCCGAGCCCAGCTTTGCAAAGATCTTATTGAACGACACCCCTACCGAAATTGTAAGACCCGTCTCCCGCTTTACCCGCTCCCGCAGTTCATGGGCTATCGTCTCCCCGTCTCCGAACAAACGCCGGGAACCGGTGACGTCCAGCCAGGATTCATCGATTCCAAAGGGTTCGATCATATCCGTATAACACGCATAGATCTCCTGCACGATACGGGAATACATCACGTATTTATCATGATGCGGCGGTACCGTCAGAAGCCCCGGGCATTTCTGCTTTGCCTGCCAGACAGGCTCCGCTGTTTTCACACCGTATCGCTTCGCCGGCTGGTTCTTGGCCAGCACAATCCCGTGCCGTTTCTCCACGCTGCCGCAGACAGCCATGGGAATCTCCCGCCACTCCGGGTGATCCAGACACTCCACCGAGGCGTAGAAATTATTCAAATCACAGTGCAGAATGGTCCGGTCCATATTCTTCGCCCCTTTTCAGAACATTTGTTTTTTTATAATGTATAGTATACAAGTACATCTGTTCTTTGTCAAGGGGATGCGGATAAAAAAGAGGAGGCATTCCGAATGGAATGCCTCCCTTGCTGAAAATCCTTACAGCTTTTTGATATAGTCCACGCTGGGCAGGTATTTTTCAAAGCCCATCTTCTCATAGGCGCGTCTTGCCGGTGCGTGACCATCGTCACCGCCGGTATGAACCCGGGCGTAGAGTGCGCCGTCGGCGCGCATACCCTCAAACAGCCGCTCATAGAGCAGCTTTGCAATGCCGTTGCCGCGGTAGCAGTTATCCACGGCGTTGTTGAGGATATGACCGACACCGTTGATGATAGTATAAGCTGCAAAACCCACGACCTTTCCGTCAAGCAGCGCCACAAAGGCATTGGGGCCGCGCTGCTGGTCCTCGATGGACTTCTTCTTGATCTCACGCCAGTTGCCCATAGCGCCGTCGTGGATTTCGGGCGTGAGCAGCTCACTGTAGGCCTCGTGGATGATCTCGTAGCACTCAATGGAGATGCGCACGCAGTCGGCAATATGTTCTTCCCGTGCCGGGACAATCGTAATCTTCTCAGTCATGAAATATGCTCCTTTGTCAGTTCTGCTCAAATGTCACCGTCATGCCGGCGATACCCGAAAGGCTGCGGTTATAGATGAGGTTGGACAGCGTACTGGTCACCCGAACCTCCAGCTGATTGATTCCGAGCTGCACATACGCCGTCAGATCGAGCTTATAGGGATCCCACAGGCGCTTACCGGCACAAACCCCGTTGACAAAGACCTCCGCCACGTCGGTGGTGGCAAGTTCCAGAATCACGCGGGAGTCTGCGGGCGCTTCAAAGGATGCCTTATAGATGCCGTCGCCGGTATGGAAGGTATAACCCTGATCGTTCCAGTAAGTCAGCTCGTTGGTGCCGGGTTTTTGGGTCAATACCTTATCTTCGAACACGCGGAAGTCACCTTTGAGCACTGCGCAGGGCAGCGTAAAGCCTCCCTGGTAGGACGGCATGGTGCAAATGGCGATCAGGCGGTTTTTGCCGGGAACCGCGATGTCATGAATATCAAATACGGGATTTGCGTAGTGCCAGACACGCTGGGAAGAGGTCTGATAGAGCTGCTCCTCATTTAAGTACCAGGCAATTTCCCTACCGGGATCCGTGACAAAGCAGAGATCGGCAGGAACGGTTTCTACGGTAAAGTCAAAGACGCAGACCACCGTTTCACCGGGCTTGACAGGCTGCTTATCCACCGGCGTCCAGCCGTACCAGTCGCGCTTTGCCTTGTTGGGAATGGACGGCAGCGTACTTGCGCGGCAGGCAACCATATCTTCAGAAGCAAGGGATGCCGCTACGTCGCAGACCCGCTTGGGATTGCGCACACGCCAGGCATCGACAATCTTCTGCGCCGCTTCTCCGCGCACCTGCCACATATCAGGCAGCGCAGTATTGGGTTCTTCGATGGAAAAAGACGGAGACTGCAGCGAAATCTCGCGTCCGGCGGCGGCTTCCGGGACGCAGACCGGAAACTGCCCGTCCGCAATTTCCAGTACCACGCACTCATAGGGCGCCAGTGTCAGCGCAAATGCTTTTCCATCCACGCTCATCTCACGTACTTCACCGTTTTCCGTATTCAGTGCGCAGACAGAGCGGTCGCACAGGAGCTTACCCTGTACCCCGGCATCGGTTTTGTTATCATTGATGATAATGACATAGTAGTTATCATCCATCTTACGCACCGCAGAGAACACACCGTCGCTGGGTTCGAGGTGCACAATGTACTCAGGTACACCCGCCAGCGCCTCTTTGAGACGCTGCGTGAAGGTTCCCATGGGGGTACGCTGATAGGTCTCGACGTAATTGACGTAGGGACCGACCTTTTCAAACTCCTCGCAGTCATACACGATGGCGCCCGGAATAGCCGGCGCATCGTACAGGGTATCACCCACGATCTTCTCAGGCGCGCCATTGACCGCGATGACCCGGCCTCCGGCCTGGGCAAATGCCTGCAGCTTACGGTAGGTTTCCTCGCGCAGGATGGTGGCGCCGGGCAGGATGACGGTTTCATAGAAGGAGCCCGCAAACCAGAGCTTTCCGTCCTTCAATTCCGCCTGATCGATGACCTGTTCGTAGCCGATTTCAAAGTCCACATGGAGGTTGAGCATGGCGTTGATCAGGCCGCTGATAGTGAAGTCGATCTTATGGCGATAGACATCCGTGGGCATCGGCGGCATGGTGCCGCGGATGGTGGTCAGCGGATAGAACAGCAGTGTGTGGGCTTGCAGCGCAGAGTTTGCAACCAGCCACTGCAGGCCGGATACGTACTTTGAAAAGCCGTTGTAATGCTTGAACAGCGGATTCTGCCAGTTATTGGTCATGGCAGAGGAATCGGTGGTAAGGCTGAAATCATAGCGGGAACCCATGAACTGCAGGCAGTTGATACCCAGCAGTGCAAGGCGGTTGAAGATGCGCTTCATGTCGCGCAGGCGAATCTCCCAGCCGCTGATGGTATAGGTCTCGCTGAGAACACGTTCCTTGTTATGGAAGTGGGCAGCGGAGGATGCAAGCTTGGGCGCGATGTTATAGCTGTAGTCGCCGATGCGGTAAAAGGTATAGATGGTATCAATACCCGGCCAGCCGAAGTGTTTGTAATACTCATAGGGATCGCCGCTTCTGTTGACGGCCGCTTCAATACTCTCCTCCGCGTCGATGTGGCCGGTGAAGATGAGGTTATTCTGCTCGCACCATTCGCCGCACATTCTGGGGAAAGCGTCGATGAAAAGGCCGCCGATGGTCTCCCAGTAGTCAATATTGAGCCCCGGATCGGTATTGGCCATGAGTTCATGCAGTCTCGGGCGGATATCATAGCCGTTTCTTTCCCGGAATTTCTGCAAAAACTGCCGCGTCCAGGGATAGACGGGCAAACCCACCTCGTCTGCCTCGCGCAGATCAAAGAGCAGGACGGTTTCATCCGTAAAGACGCCCTTTACATAGTCACCGAAGCCCTCGCCGATCTCCTTTTTATAGACTTCATGGGTCATTTCGATGAACTTGGCAACCGCTTCCCGATCCATTGTGTCCAGATACCCTTCGGCAGCGGGATCGATGACTTCCGAGCCTTTGGTTGCCGCGCATTTTCCGACAGTCCAGCGCACCATGTAGATTTCAAGCGTTTTTTCCGTGTCGGCAGGGTTTTTCCAGACAAGCGTTTCATTTTCAATGCTTGTCTCTACCGCTTCACCGTCCACGGTACAAAGGAGCACTTCGGGATTAAACCGCGCCTTATCCGGCAGCGGGTAGAAAAGCGTCTGACCGGCCTGCACGGTCTCTGTGAGCTTGAAAAGGCGGCTGGCACGGGTCCAGGGATACTTTAAGAGCACCTGTCCGCCCACAACACCCGAGGACCAGTTATACTCATCATAGATCCAGTAATGATTCCCCAGGCGCTTTGCCTCGTCTGCTGCGTGACGGATCATGCGGAAGAAGTGATCCCCCATATAGTCGCCCTGGGTATGATCCGACGGGTGGATAAAGTAATCACGAATCCCCTGACGGTCGAAGTTTTCGATCTGATAGGTCAGCTCATTTTTGCTGATATTGCCGCTGGTAAACCACATGGTGGCGGGGGTATAGCCTTCGGCGCCGTTTTTGAATATCTGTCGGATATCGGACATTCTTTCAAACCCCTTTTCATCAAACTTTCGTAGCAAATTTACAACCAACAATTAAGCGACTTTTCAGTCGTGCGAAAGTCTGGCTGTACAATCATGTTAATCTATTCCAAAGTATTTGTCAACCCAAAAGCCGGATTCCCGGCAAAGTTTTTCTGTAAGGCAAATTGCAAGGGACTTTTTCGAAAAATTTTCGAAAAGATTGTACACGCTTGCATCCACTTTTGTCGTCTGTTATAATCTGTTTATCCGAAAAAGGCCATTCTTGTTCGGAAGGATGCTCCGCATGGAATGGGCTGGATGACTGCAAAAAGAAACTCTCAGCTTCTGAAATCATTCGTTTTTTGACGAACACAACCTTTTTTGAAAGAGGGGACAAAAATGGCTGTTTCAAACCTGAAGATTGATTTTGGCAAGACCACAGGCAGGATTAAGCCCATTCACGGCTGGAACTGCGCTCCTTATCTCGGAGGGGAACCCGGGGTGGATACGCAGCTGTTCAAATACATGAAGGAGGCTTCCATTCCCTACTCCCGTCTGCATGATGTGGGCTTTTTCAATCCGCACATGGTGGACATCCCCGGCATTTTCCCGGATTTTGACGCAGACGAAACCGATCCGGCCTCATATGACTTCACCTTTACCGATCTGCTTGTCACAGCTTTAAAAGAATTTGGTGCAGAGCCGTTTTACAGACTTGGTATTTCCATCGAGAATGCCGCAAACATAAAGGCATATCATGTTTTACCTCCCAGGGATTACGAAAAATGGGCCAGAATCTCCGAGCATATCATCCGACACTACAATGAAGGATGGGCAAACGGATTCACGCTCGGAATCCGGTATTGGGAACTGTGGTTTGAACCGGATGTATACTTTGATCCCAATAATATCGCTCAGACCTGGCACGGAACAAGAGAGTCCTATTTTTCCTTCTATGACATTGTCTCCAAGCATCTCAAGAAGGTATTCGGCGATTCCATACAGGTCGGCGGCTATGCCGGAATGGGCTTCAAGGAGCACCAGCTCTGGGACCCTGAGCTCAACGGCGTTGATCCCTGCAATCTCACCCTCGAAAACCGTTGGGCGTACAGAATCGACTATTTCCACAAATTCCTCCAATACGTCAGGGAGCATGACTGTCCTCTGGATTTTTACTCCTGGCACGCATATTCGGGCCCCAAAGACGTCCTTTCAAGAGCGGACTATTGCCGCAGGATCCTCAACAAATACGGTTTTGAACATACGCCGGATTTCCTTGATGAATGGAACACCATCACAAAGGACAACAGTGCACGAGAGCTTGAAAAGACCGCCGCCGACACGCTTGCCATGTTGATAGGGCTTCAGAAATCGGGCGTTTCCCTTGCCTGCTATTACATAGCCGCTGTCGGAAGTTCAGTATACCATGGCATTATCTCCCCTTCCGACTTCAAGCCTTACAAAACCTATTTCGCCTTCAAAAGCTTTGGCAGACGCTACGAGCTCGGTGAGGAGGTCGCCGCGCAGTCGGATGACGAGGATCTCTTTGTTCTCGGCGCCAGGAATGAACAGGAAGGCGTGATTCTGCTCGCAAATATTTCCGATACGTCCCGTGAGGTAAACTTAAACATTATCGGTGCAAACGCAGATACGGCGCCCGTGATACTCACAGACAAACACTTTTAATATACGCTTTTCGACAAGGCAATCAACGAAAACGTTCTCACAATGAGTCCTCACTCCATGGCTGAAATCAGAATCCGCTTCTGATCATACGGTTGAGACCTTTCATTCCGGACACACGCTTACCCGGTTTGAATGATCTCAACCGTCTTTTTTTGTGTACCCCGGGATTTTTTTCCGCAATAATTCTTCGCAGGAAATTGGAGACATCGATTGCATACTCTTGTTTTTACCCGAAAGTTATGGTATAATGAAAGGCAAGTTATGTACGGAAGGATTCATGATTATGTCATTCCCGTCTTTATTATTTACAAATCATACTCCGTCAGCCCGTATTCCCGCATGTGTTCCCGAGGATATCAAGCTGACGCTGCTGCTGCCGGCGGAGATCATGCCGGCCATGTGCATCCCCTGTGGTCGTGAGGATATCCTCGCCCGTCAGGAGTTTTTCCGGGCGCTGGATAAGTCCCCTGAGCTTCTTGCCCATCTGGCCAGGCTCTCCGAAAACGCTGCCGATCTGCAGCGCTGCTGGGAACACTACCAGGGTTCCCGCTGCGACAACGAGCGCAATGTCATCTGCCTGAGCCTTCTGCACGCTCTGGTGGATTTCTACCGCACCGCCGCTGCATTGCCCAGTGACGCCTGTATGCTTTACAGCCGCTTTGTCTCCTTCTTTGCCGATGCGGTAAAGGATTCTGCCTTCGTTACCCTGACGACCGCCATCGACGAGCTCTATCCCAGTGTG
Source organism: Oscillospiraceae bacterium (assembly GCA_015067675.1). Lineage (GTDB taxonomy): Bacteria > Bacillota > Clostridia > Oscillospirales > QAMX01 > SIG502. The sequence continues at coordinate 16,219 of SVMB01000011.1, read as the reverse complement.
CAGCATATCACGGTCAACCGTGTGCGCATCAACGGCTCCAAGGTCAGTGTTGCTGCCGAGGCGCCTGTTACCTACGAGGAACGCCTCGCCCGCTGCGCCGAATCTCTGGGCTTCTCCGCGTTCAGCCCCCGCCGCGGCTGTTCCTACGCCCTGTCCGCGCAGATCATCGACGGTATGGCCCAGATTTATCCTGCGGAATTCAAGGCCTTTGCCGCATTCCATGAGCAGTATCACACCTTCTTCGATGAAGCGATTCTGCAGTACAAGCTCGAGCTTGATTTCTACACGGCGCTGGCCGGACTCCTTGCCCGTCTGCGCAAGGCCGGTATCCCCACGAACTATCCCACAATTGCTTCCGGCCGCGGCATTGACATCAAGGATGCTTACGACATCACCCTGCTTGCCAAGAACGAGCTCAACATCGTCCCCAACCACGTGGAGTTCAACGACGACGAGCCCTTCTTCTATCTCACCGGCGCCAACGGCGGCGGTAAGACCACCTATCTGCGTACGGTCGGCGTCGCACTGCTGCTGTTCCTCAACGGCTGTGCCCTGCCCTGTACCGCTGCTTCCATCGGCATAATCTCTTCTGTCTACACGCACTTCCCCCGTGACGAACGTTTCGACGGTGACGGCCGTTTTGCTGATGAAAAGAAGCGTATCGCCGAGATCCTTGAAGTCTGCGGTGACAACTCCGTGATCCTGCTCAACGAAACCTTCGCCACCACCAGCGAGGAAATCGCCGTCGATCAGACCGTGGCGCTGGCCGAGCAGCTTTACAAGAGCGGCTGCTACGGTGTCTACATCACCCATCAGCATGGCCTGGGTACCACGGAGATCCCCTTCCTCAACGTTATTGTTGATCTTAACAACATGAACCGCCGTACCTATAAGATTGCCAAGCGCAAGGGAATCGCAGGCTCCTACGCCAGCGATATCCTGAAAAAATACAGCCTGACCCGTGAAGATCTGGTCCGCCGCTTCGGCGAGCCCGATGCGCGCAGAACAGGAGGCGCCAACTGATGACTGCAGATTTCAAATTTTCCTTACTCTCCAAGATTCCCGAGGACGTCAACTACGAAGCCCTCGACGATATGTCCGGTGCCATCTATGACCTTTCGCTGGATCAGGCCGTGCGCGAGTTCTGCAATGCCAAGAAGCAGGCCGATTACTTTATCGACGTGCTCAAGTCTCCCCTGCACAATGTGGAAAACGTCCGCTACCGGCAGAGCATCTTAAAGGATCTTCTGCAGAATCCTCAGCTTCTGGCAGATCTCAACCGCCTCTTCAAGCGTTACGATACCATCCAGGATGACTGGAAGGAAATGCGCGCCAATGTCTACTCCTTCGGCGTCAACGTCAGTAAACGTGCGCTGCTTGAGTTCACCTTCTCTCAGCTGCAGGTCACGGCAAAGTTTGCCAAGATGATCATCGGTTACTTCTACTCCCTCAACGAACTCTTTGAGCCTTATCAGCTCACCTCCGAGGGACTGTGCGGCATCCGCCAGTACTGTGCCGACATGATCGCCAACGACGCCTTCCAGGAGATCGTTGACATCTCCTCCCATTTCCTGCACTATACGCCCGAACACTATGAGTTCAGCGTCACCGCCACCGTGGACGACAGCCTCCGGCTGCGTATCAGCGATCTGTGCGAGGCCGTGGATCTCAACAGCAAAGCCAAGGTCAATCCCCTCAAAAAGCTCTTTCAGAGCCGTAAGGCCACCGAAAATCAGATTCCCGAGGTCAAAATCCCCGGTGATGAGCCCGACGACGCTGATTTCCTGCTCAACGAGGCCATGCACCGTATGTATACCGTGCTCACCGATATCACCAACAACGTCTATGAGCTCTTCTACGGCCTGTCCCGTGAGCTGATGTTCTATAACGTCGCCGTGGCCTACTGCGCCTATATTCAGGAGCACGGCATGACTGCCTGTATGCCCACGGTGCTCGACGCTTCCCGCGATGTCTTTGATGCAAAGGATCTCTACGACTTCCTGCTGCTCTCCGAGGGCAAAACGCCCGATCAGATCGTTTCAAACGACGTCCATATGTCCGCCGACTGCGACGGCGTACTCATCCGCGGTCAGAACAGCTCCGGTAAAACCGTTTTCCTGCGTTCCCTGGGTATTGCCCAGATTCTGGCGCAGTCCGGTCTGCCTGTCTGTGCGAAATCTGCGAAGATCAGCATCCGTGATGCGATCTTTACCCAGTTCTCCTCTGCCGAAAAAGATTTTCAGGTCGGCGATACCGCGGGCCGCTTCGAAGGCGAGGTTCAGTGCATCTCCCACATCATGGATCGTCTCCGTCCCCATGCGCTGATCCTGCTCAACGAGACTTTTCAGACCACGGCCTACGCCGAGGGTACCCGCGCAATCTACGACATCCTCTCCTTCCTGCCTCTGGCTCATGCAAAGTTTGTATTCGTCACCCATTTGACCCATCTCTACGAGCTTTGCAATCCCGATCACGTCCAGCTCATGCAGTCCGGCCGCGAAGGTCCCACCCGTTATAAGATCATTCCCGCCGAACTGTAATTATGTAAACCATTTCTCGTTTTTTCACGTTTTCTTTCGATTGCTTTCGCACATTTCCGGCCTTATACTGGATTCAACGACGTCGGAGAAAAAAAGCAAGTTTTGGAAAGGAAAACGTGACTATGACCCCCGTATCCGTCCAATCCCTGCAGCGAAAGCTGCAGCTGCACGGGAAGCCGTGCAGGCTTGATTATCACCTGTTGGAAAACTCTATTGCAGACGCAACCGTGCGCCGCAGCTTTGATATCGAGATTGTTCTCACAGATGAGATCTCAGGCTCCTGTGAGCGCTGTAAGCTGCCCGGCCTGACTACGGATGAATCCCTGGCCGTTCGGTGGCTGTATCTGCTGGCCGACGGGATGGTTACACCCGCTGCAGCATACGAAATCATGGATGATTTGCTGGCGCAGCTCTAAAACCCGACTGAAAGGCAATACTTTTTGACGTTTTGCCTAATGCATTCGCATATTGTATGTGGTATACTATCTGTACTTTCAAACGCCGAATGTGTTGTACAGATAGTACAAGCTATTTCATCTGAAATGGGGGTAAGTGATTTTGAAATGCCCGTACTGCGGAAGTCCTGACAGCAAAGTTATCGACTCACGTCCCACCGACGAGGATACCAGTATCCGCCGCCGCAGGGAGTGCCTGACCTGCAGACAGCGTTTTACCACCTTCGAGGTCGTGGAGCATATCCCCATCATTGTCATCAAGCGCGACGGTTCCCGTCAGGCGTTTGACCGCAACAAGATTCTCCACGGTCTGATCCGTTCCTGCGAAAAGCGTCCGGTGCCGCTTCCCGTGCTGGAAGAAGCCGCTCTTTCCGTTGAAAAAGAACTGCAGAATCGACTGGAGCATGAGGTGGAATCCCGCTACATCGGTGAACTGGTAATGGAGCGGCTCAAGGATATTGATGAAGTCTCCTATGTGCGTTTTGCGTCCGTTTACCGTCAGTTCAAAGACCTGTCCAGCTTCATGGATGAGCTCAAAAACCTGCTGCGCGATACCAAGGAAAGCTCTGTATCCGACGACAGTCAGCTTTAACAAATTGAGATCAACCAATCTTTCTCAGGTGCCTGCCGAAATCTTCCTCGGCAGGCACTTTTTTTCGCTTCATTTTTCGTCATTTCAACTATTTTTCCATTTCTTATCGTCAATAACATAGCGAAACCGCACAGCAAAGAACATTCGTTCTTTGTTTACATAATATCGGTACCATAATCTTTGTGCAAATTAAACGAATTGTTCATTGACCTCTTGCTATTTGATGGGAAATGGTGTAAGATTAGTGTACTGTGTTATGTCAAACTAGGCGGCGTATCTGTAAGCGGTTCACCGCCTTACTTCTGTATCAGAGAGGACGACCCTATCCATGTCTACAGCTTTGACCATGCGCGTCGGCTGCATCGGTGTCGGCCACATGGCCTCAGCGATTCTGTCCACCATTCTTGAAACCCGGACCATCGAGCCTTCCCGGCTCACGATCTTCGATCCCCTCCCCGCTCAGATGACGGCCTATGCCCGGCAGGGTGTCTGCATCGCCGGTTCCCCGGCTGAAGTCGTGGCGTCTTCTGAACTGATTCTGCTGGCAGTCAAGCCGCAGATCATGGGCGAGGTACTCACCCAGCTCGGCAATCCTGCCGGCAAGTGCTTCATCTCCATCGCCGCCGGTATCACCACGGATTTTCTGCGCGCAGGTCTTCCCGGCGCCCATGTCATTCGCGTCATGCCCAACGCCACCCTCACCGTCGGCTGCGGCGCCACCGCTATCGCCGAAGCTCCCGACGTCCCTTCCTTATATAGAGAAGCTGCCCGCACGATCTTCTCCTGCGGCGGTATCGTGGAAGAGATGAGCGAGGATAAGCTCGTCAGCGTCGTGGCAGTCAACGGCTCCAGCCCGGCCTACTTCTATCAGATTGTTTCACAGCTCGCCTCCTACGGCGCTTCTCAGGGAATCGATCCCGCTGCCGCTCTGCGGCTTGCCGCCAAAACCATGGAAGGCGCTGCCCGTGTTTTACTGCAGGGCGAGAAATCCCCTGCCGAGCTTGTGCGCATGGTGGCCACTCCCGGCGGCACCACGCAGGCTGCTATGGATGCCATGCTGGACAACGGTCTGGAAGAAGCCGTCACCGCTGGTCTTGAAGCCTGCACCCGCCGTACCGCAGAGCTCTCCCGCTGACGCTCCCCTGCCCCGGTTATATCTTGTCCCGTTTCCTCATAAGATAGACTAACGTCAATCCTGTGAGGAGGCAGCACATATGATTCATCGCAGCCAGCAGGCTTTTTACGGCATTCTTTCATCCCTCGGCGCATTGCTCTTTCTCTTCGGCAGTGCGGGTGCCCTTTTGATGGCTCCCGGAATCATGCCGGCTTCCGCGCAATCGTCTTTGACCCAAAGTTCGCTGTTTTTCCGTGAACTAGTTTCCTTCTTTCTGCCGCAGTTTTCGGCTTATGTTTTTTCCTTTTCTTCCCTCGGTGTTTTCGCTCTGCCATGTTTGCTTGTCTGGCAGGGATATGCTCTGTCGCTGCAGGCGGTTTCGGTTTGCGGTTCCGTGTCCGCACTGTTCTGCACTGCGGGGATTCCCAATCTGATTGCTGTGCCCTGCTTCTTTGCAGCCGTTGTTCCCGCATTTCTCTTTTCGCTTTCCAGGTTCCGTCAGGTTCTTGGCCGGTCGTCTCAGTTTCATCTCTCCCGGATTCATCAGTTCGGTATTCTGCTCATCACGCTCTCGCTTCTTTCTCTGTGCGCCCTCTATCGCGCACTTCTCGCTTTCTAATCTTTTCCCGAAAGTATACACAAAGAGGTACATCTATGACTGCAGCTCTACAGGATTTTGAGACCTATCTCATCCATGAAAAACGGGCCTCCAAAAATACATATTTGTCCTACATCCGCGATCTGGCCCAGTTTGAGCAGTATATCCTCGGACAGGGAGTCACTGAGCTTGCAGATGTATCGATGGACCAGGTGGATGCTTACTTGCAGAAGCTGCGGGATGAGGGCAAGGCCAACGCTACGATTATTCGTACCGCTGCGGCGCTTAAATGCTTCTACAATCGTCTGGTACTGCAGGGTGTGATCGAAGAATCTCCCGTGCGGCATGAAAAGCAAAAGCGTCAGCCTGCCAAAATCCCCGAGGTGCTGACGCCCGCCGAAGTGACGCTGCTTCTCTCCCAGCCAAAATGCGTAGACGTCAAGGGCTACCGTGACCGCGCCATGCTTGAGCTTCTGTATGCCACCGGTATGCGCGTAACCGAGCTTGTATCCTTAAATATAGAGGATGTTAACATCGATCTCGGATTCGTTCGCTGTGCTTCCGACGGCCGTGAGCGCATCATTCCGCTCTATCCTGCGGCTATCGACTCTATCCGCAATTACATCAACCGTGCCCGTCGTATTATGCTGCTGTCTCCCGAAGAGCATTCGCTCTTTGTCAACGTCAACGGTGAGCGAATGACCCGTCAGGGTTTCTGGAAGCTGATCAAACATTACGCAGCTCTTGCAAACATAAAAAAGGACATCACGCCTCACACGCTGCGTCATTCCTTCGCCGTTCATCTTTTGGAAAACGGCGCCGATCTTCACTCCGTCCAGGAACTGCTCGGTCATGCCGATGCCTCCTCCACGCAGGTGTATGCGTCGCTTGTCAAAGGTAAGATCAAGAACATTTACGACAAGGCTCATCCCAAAGCCTGACCGTGAGTTCCCGTCTGATCCCGCTGCATTCAATATTTACCAGCTAATACCACATTATTCATACAATATTCACGCTTGGCTGTTTACAAGGCGAAGCTAATACTGTATAATAATGTGGTATATTACTAAAGAAATCGGAGAATAATCGCATGGCACTGTTTGGTATGTTCAATTACGCAAAGCCCGGCAAGGGTGTTTCCAAGGATGCGCCCGAAAAACATCGCTTTTTCCTTTTCTTTGAGCTCTTCTTCCGCAAGATTTCCAAGCTCATCCTGCTCAACCTGATGCTTGCCGTGATCACATTCCCGCTGGTTGCCACCGGCATCATCTGGCTGATGGCCCTTCTGCAGATTGACCTTTCCAGTTTCACCGGTGATTTTAACATCGCCCTGTTTTTGTCTTTCATGGGTCTTCCTTTCCCCGTTCCGCAGATTCTCACCCTTCTTTCCGCTGTCCTGATGGGCCCCGCCACCGCCGCCGCCACCTACATCTGGCGCAACTTCGCCCGTCAGGAGCATTCCTGGGTCTGGACGGATTTCTGGGAGCGCATGAAGTCCAATTTCCGTCAGGGTTTGATCTTTGGTCTGATTGATCTTGTGATTCTTGTCTGCTTTGTCCTTTATATCACCGTCGGCGCCATAAACAATCCCATGCTTAACCAGTATCTCGTGCTCTTCCGTTACGTTGCGATCTTTGCAGTGATCATCTACCTCTTCATGCGCAATTACACCTACCTCATCGCCGTTACGTTTGAGATGAGCATCTTTGCAATCCTGCGCAATTCCTGGATCTTCGCCGTTCTCGGCTTCGTCCGCAATCTGTGCACGCTTGTATTCAGCGCACTGGTTCTGTTTATTACCTCCTATGTCCCGCTGCCGATGATGCTGATCTTTACCTATTCCCTCTGCGGTTTTATTTCCACCTTCAATGCCTGGCCCGTCATCGAGAAGTTTATGCTCTCCACCCGCGTTCAGAATACCGACGGTTCCATCTCCTTTGCCGATCCTTCCGAGCTTCCCGAACCTGAAAAGGAAACCGTTTTCACCGATGACATGTCCCCTTCCCCCAACCGTCCCCGTCAGGACGATGAACAGTAAGGAGTATTCAAATGGCTGAATCCAATTCCAACGTCATGAAAAGTCCCTTTTCCCACATGGTGATCCGCAATCTCAATATGCAGCTTCTGGCAACGCTGATAACGTTCATTCCGTTCCTGCTGTCCGTCGCATTCCTGACCCTGGAAGCCTCAGCGCTTGTCACGTCTCTTGTCGGCTGCATTATCTACTTCGTTCTGATCTACAACATGAACTGGGCAACTGCCGAGCGTGACCGCAATCTGGTGCTCTATGGGCATATGCCCGAGGACAAGCAGCGTGGTCTCCGCGCCGGTATCTACGCAGTTATTCCGTTGGCCGTGCTGACGCTGGTGCTGATCGTTTTCTCCTACGCAGGGGCTCTTCCCGCCTGGTATCAGGTCCTCTACAAGGTTCTCTTCCTCCCCTTCGTTGTCGTCACCAACTGGGTGATCACCGGCACACCTCTGGTTTTTGCCGGTATCCTTGTCTGTGCGCTGTGTCCGTTTGCTGCATGGCTTGGCTATCACAACGGCTACAATCTGATTCAGATCATGCCCAAGGTGCTCTACAAGCAGAAGCCCCGTCCCAAGGATAAGCGCATGCGCTGACAACTTCTGAAACCTAAAAACACCTCCCGCTGCATACAATGCTGCGGGAGGTGTTTTTGATGCGAAATCGATTGATGATTGCGCTGTTTGTTCTGACAATCACTGTCTGCACGGCTTTGTCGCTTACGGCACGCACCGGCGGCTTGTCTGCCGGTACACTCTCGGTACAGGCGCTCAGCGGACAACTGCCGAGGATGAGTCTGACCGCGGCCGATGGCGTTTCCGCGCTTTCCGATGCATCCGATCCGGATTCGGTGCTGGTCATCCTGGATGCCGGGCACGGCGGTATGGACGGAGGAGCGGTAGGTGTCAGCGGACTGCTGGAAAAAGAGGTCAATCTGGCCGTCACCCGGACAACGTCTGAGCTTCTCACGCTGCTGGGCATTCCGGTTTCTCTCACCAGAAGCGAGGACACCGATCTGAGCGGATTGGCAGAGGACGCAAAAGCCACCGTGCGGGAGCGAAAGCGTCTGGATCTGAAAAAACGCGTGGAACTGGTCAACCGCTGCTCCAATGCGCTGCTGGTGAGCATTCATATGAACAACTTCACCCAGCCGCAGTACAGCGGCGCACAGGTCTTTTATACCACCGCCTGCGGTGATATGAAAGCGCTGGGAGAATCCCTGCAGACAACGCTTGCCGCAGCGCTTGATCCATCCAATACGCGGCTTGCCAAACCCGCTGAGGGAGATATTTACCTGCTGGAGCATTCCACGCGCCCTGCAATCCTGATGGAAGGCGGATTTTTATCCAACGCCGCCGAGGAAGCCCGGCTGCGCACGGATGGCTACCGCACGAAAATGGCGGCGGTACTGGCAAGTGTTCTGTGCAGCTATCGTCCGGACGGCCTGTAAGCGGTCAGTGCCACTCTTCCACGCCTTCGCGGCTGACACGCGCCTGAATCAGCGGCACAAGGTCAGGCTTTGCACTGCAATATCCCATAGTTGAGCGCAGAAGTGCCGTGCCGTCGGCAAGCTTTTCTGCATCGTCGCTGTAAAGATGCGCCACCGGTTCGCCTGCCTGCACGGCATCGCCCGGCTTCTTCAGGAACCGGATACCGGCGGATGGATCGATGTCATCCTCCTTGCGTGCGCGGCCTGCACCCAGCAGCAATGCGCTGCGTCCTACGGCCTCGGTATCCATTTTATCCAGGTATCCGTCCTTTTCAGCGCAGATTGAAGCATTGAGCCGCGGCTGCTTCATCAGTCCGGGATTGTCGATGACGCCGTGATCTCCATGCTGCGCCTGAATCAGGTTTGCAAGTACCTTTCGGGCAGAGCCGTCGTAAAGCGCCGTTTTTACCCGCTCCATGCAGACCGTGAGGGCATCCCCGGTTCCCAGATGCACCATTTCGGCAGCAAGGGCAAGCGAAAGCTCCGTCAGATCGGCAGGTCCCCTGCCATGCAGCGTTTCAATGGCCTCTTCCACCTCAATGGCGTTGCCGACGGTATTGCCAAGCGGCGTATCCATATCAGTGATGAGCGCCGAGGTGCGCACACCCGCTTCCTCGCCGATGCTGACCATCAGCCGTGCCAGCTCCACCGCGTCCTCACGGGTCTTCATGAACGCACCGCTGCCGGTTTTCACGTCCAGCACCAGCACATCACAGCCGGATGCCAGCTTCTTGCTCATAATACTCGCCGCAATCAGCGAACGGTTCTCCACGGTGCCTGTAACGTCGCGCAGAGCATAAAGCCGCTTATCGGCCGGCGCCAGATTGCCGGTCTGGGCGATGAGACTTGCCCCTACCCGGTTTACGTTGTCAAAAAACGCCTGCGGCTCAATCTCATTGCGAAATCCCGGAATGCTCAGAATCTTGTCCGCCGTGCCGCCGGTGAAACCAAGGCCGCGTCCGGACATTTTGGCAACGCGCACGCCGCATGCTGCGGTCAGCGGCGTACAAATCAGCGTCGTCTTATCGCCGACGCCGCCGGTGGAGTGCTTATCGGCCTTGATACCCTCAATTCCCGATAGGTCTGCACGATCACCGGAATCCGCCATCAGCCGTGTCAGCTCAACGGTCTCGCGCAGGGTCAGCTTGCGCAGAAACATCGCCATCAGCAGCGCCGAAATCTGGTAATCCGGCAGGCTTCCATCGGTCACACCGCGCACAAACCATGCAAGCTCCTCTCTGGACAGCTCGCCTCCGTCACGTTTCTTGATAATCAGGTCCGTCATCTGCATAGTCGTTTACCTCACGCAAGATTTTTGGGTGAAAAGCTCTTTGGCAGAAGCTCTTCCAGCGTATACTGAAGCTCTGCATCCTCGCCGCAGATGATGCGAAAATCCGGCTCACAGAACTCCGCCATCACCTGACGGCAAATGCCGCAGGGCGTACATACCGCATCCGGCTCGTCGCCCCTGCCTCCGACCACGGCAATTGCCGCGAAATCGCGGACTCCATCGGATACGGCCTTGAAAAAGGCCGTGCGCTCTGCACAGTTGGTGGCGCCGTAGGTGGCGCATTCAATGTTGCAGCCGGTCCAGACGCGTCCTTGCTGATCCAGCAGCGCAGCGCCTACTTTGAAGCCCGAATAGGGCGCATAGGCCGATTTTCGCGCTGTTTTAGCCATTTCCAGCAGTTCATGTTCAGTCATCGCTGACCAGTTCTCCCTTCAAAGAATCATCGCCGACGCTGATAATGCGAACAAGGCGGCGCTGACCACACAGATTCTCCGCGCTCTCAACCGTCGTCTCCACGTAATGCTGGGTATGTCCGCGGTTCACGCCGTTTCGTCCGCTCTCAAAGAGCACATCAAATGTGTGTCCCACCTGAGCCTTCAGAAACGCCTGCCGCTGATCCTGCATCCTGGCAATGGCGTCCCGCGCGCGCTCCTCGCGGACATGACGGGGAATCTGCTTCATAGCAGCAGCCGGTGTACCCTTGCGCTCGGAATACGGGAACACATGCACCGCGCCGAAGCCGCATTTGCGCAGGAACTCGCAGCTAATTTCGAAGTCCTCTTCGGTTTCTCCGGGAAATCCCGTGATCACATCGGTGGTGATGAGGCAGCCCGGATAGTATTCCCGCAGAAGCTGTACCGATTCATAATACCGTGCCGTGTCGTATTTGCGCCGCATACGGGCAAGTGTCGCATCACAGCCGCTCTGCAGAGAAAGATGAAAGTGCGGACAGATACCCGGAAGCTTGACCAGGCGTTCGCAAAACTCCCGTGTCACCGTGCGCGGTTCCAGCGAGCCCAGATGCAGCCGCATCCCGCCTGCCGCCCGCGACATACACTCCAGCGCGTCAATCAGCGACGTACCGTCGCCGAAATCCACGCCGTAGGAGGAAATTTCAATGCCGGTGATCACCGTCTCCTGATACCCGGCCTTGCGCAGCTTGCCGATTTCCTCTTCTATCTCCGACAGCGGCAGTGAGCGGATATGACCGCGTGAATACGGAATGATGCAGTAGGTACAGTAGTTATCGCAGCCGTCCTGTATTTTCAAAAGCGCGCGGGTATGGCCTGCGAGTCCCCCGGACGGGAGCTGTTCAAAGGTTTCCTGACGGGTATGCACCGTCGGAACGCGGCGCAGCGTCCGTGCCTCAGCGTGTTCAAAGCAGGCCTTTTCGATCGCCTGCAGAAACTCTTCATGATTGTTGGCGCCGCCGACCACGTCTGCGCCCAGCTCCGCCGCCGTCTCCGGCTCCATCTGGGCAAAGCAGCCGCACACCGCCACCACCGCGTCGGGATTCTCTCTGCGCACACGGCGCAGCATCTGGCGGGATTTCTTATCGCTGACCGCCGTGACCGTACAGGTATTGAGAATATAGGCGTCGGCTCCTTTTTCATCGAACGCGCCCAGCATATGTCCGCGCAGAACGCTGAGATTTTCCATCGCCTGGGTGTCAAACTGGTTTGCCTTGCAGCCAAGGGTATAAAATGCAAATGTCATTTTGATGAATCCTTCCGTATTTCCGGCCGGTTTTTTTGAACGAAGCGGAAACTTTCTTTTTTCCACTTGTAAATGAGGTTTTGTTATATTATAATATAGACAGCCCCTTGAGTGCAAGAGGGCGCGAAAGGAAAATCCTGCACGGATAAAGAAATGGGCTTTTAGTTATACTACTTCCGGATTCAAGGAGGTAGTATGAAATGAAGAAATCCATTGCCTGCTGTCTGCTTCCCGCATTCGCAGCTGCGCTCTTATCCTGTCCGACTTTTGCCGCAGCGGCTCCCCCTGAGGTGGAAGCCCCTTCCGCACTGCTGATGGAAGCTGCCGGCGGGACGGTTTTATATGAGAAGAATGCCCACGAACCTTTAAACCCCGCAAGTGTCACCAAGGTCATGACGCTGCTTCTGACAATGGAAGCCATTGAGTCGGGCAATCTCAGCCTTGACAGTGTGCTTTCCTGTTCCGAGCACGCAGCCAGCATGGGCGGTTCCCAGATTTATCTGGAGCCCGGCGAGCAGATGACGCTTCACGAGCTGCTCAAAAGCATCGCGGTCGCATCCGCCAACGACGCCTGTGTCATGGTTGGCGAGCACATCGCCGGCAGTGAAAGCGGCTTTGTGGAACGCATGAACGCCCGTGCCGCCGAGCTTGGCATGACCGACACCCACTTCGTCAACTGTACCGGTCTCGATGCCCCCGGACACGTCACTTCCGCTTACGATATCGCTCTGATGTCCCGTGAGCTGATGAAGCACGATCTGATCTATGATTATACCACCATCTGGATGGACAACGTGCGAAACGGTGAGTTCGGTCTGACCAACACCAACAAGCTCGTTCGTTTCTATGACGGCGCCACCGGCCTTAAAACCGGTTTCACCGCTTCCGCCGGGTACTGCATCTCCGCCACCGCGCGTCGGGATGACATGGATCTCATCGCCGTCATCATGAAGGCGCAGACTTCTCCCAAGCGCAATGCCGACGCGTCGAATCTGCTTAACTTCGGCTTTGCCAATTTCGCGGTTCTGCGGCAGGATCCCGCGCTCACCCACCCGGAAGTCAGCGTCAGGCTGGGTGTGGAGGACTCCGTTGCCACGGAGCTTGCCGGCGGCGACTGCGTGGTCATCGACAAGTCCGCCGTATCGCGGGTGGAAACGAGCTTTTCCGTTGTTGAAGAGGTGGAAGCACCTGTCGAGAAGGGACAGACTCTGGGCCGCTACACCGTCACGCTGGACGGTGAGGTTCTCTATGAGCGTCCGGTCGTTGCGGCAGCTTCTGTCGAGCGTTTGACTGTGGGACGTATCTACGCAGACCTTTTATCCCGGCTTTTCATGCACCACGACTGATCTTACAGATCCCGGGCGTTTTCTGAGCGCCCGTGACTACATAAACACAAAGGAGACTGACCATGCGTATCGCATTGGACCTGAAGAACATCCGCAATTTCGTATCCCAGGATGAGCTGAATGCTTACATCCCCGCGCTGACCGACGCCGCCTCCAAGCTTGCCAACGGCACCGGCGAAGGCAATGACTTCCTCGGCTGGCTGAACCTGCCCGAGAACTACGACCGTGAAGAGTTTGCCCGTATTCAGGCGGCTGCCGCCAAGATCCGTTCCGACTCCAAGGCACTCGTTGTCATCGGTATCGGCGGTTCCTATCTGGGCGCCCGTGCTGTCATCGAATTCCTGCGTTCTCCCCTGTACAACCAGCTTCCCAAGGAGACTCCCGACATCTATTTCGTCGGCAACAACCTCTCAGCTGACGCTGTCAACGAGGTAATCACCCTCATCGGCGACCGTGACTTCTCCATCAACGTGATCTCCAAGTCCGGTACCACCACCGAGCCCGCCGTCATCTTCCGCGTTTTCAAGGAGCTCATGTACAAGCGTTACGGCGCAGAAGAAGCCCGCCGCCGCATCTACGCCACCACCGACAAGGCCCGCGGTGCTCTCAAGACGCTGGCCACTGCCGAGGGTTATGAGACCTTCGTGATTCCCGACAATGTCGGCGGCCGTTACTCCGTGCTGACTGCCGTTGGTCTGCTGCCCATCGCCTGCGCCGGCATCGACATCGAAGCCCTGATGCAGGGTGCGCAGGACGCCATGATCGAAATGCGGAGTCCCGGTCTGGACAATCCCGCCTGGGCCTATGCCGCCGCCCGCAACGAGCTGTTCCGCAAGGGCAAGGGCATTGAAATTCTCGCCTGCTACGACCCCTCCTTCCGTTTCATGGCTGAGTGGTGGAAGCAGCTCTACGGCGAGAGCGAAGGCAAGGACAAGACCGGTATCTTCCCGGCTTCCGTTGATCTGACCGCCGACCTGCACTCCATGGGTCAGTACATTCAGGACGGTGTGCGCAATCTGATGGAGACTGTTGTCCACATCGGCCGCGCCAACACCACCCTCGCGGTTCCCAACGACGACGACAACCTCGACGGCCTCAACTTCCTGTCCGGCCGTGATCTCTACGAGGTCAATGAGCAGGCTTTCCTCGGCACCCTGCTTGCCCATGTTGACGGCGGCGTGCCGAACATGGTTATCAATCTCCCCGCCCGTGACGAGGCTTCTCTGGGCGAACTGATCTACTTCTACGAGCTGGCTTGCGGCCTGTCCGGCTATGTGCTGGGTGTCAACCCCTTCAATCAGCCTGGCGTTGAGGCTTACAAGGTCAATATGTTCGCGCTTCTGGGCAAACCCGGTTATGAGGACAAGCAGGCGGCTCTGAAGGCTCGTCTGGCCGACTAATTTTCTCATTTTTCCACACTTTTACGCATCGCCGTGCAGCAAACATCTCCATAGCTGTGCGATACTAATACTATTCGGAGGATTTAAACAATGGTAAAAGTCATTATGGGCAAGAAGGGCACCGGCAAAACCAAGCAGATCATCGAAATGGTTAACACCGCCGCGTCCAATGAAAAGAACTGCGTCGTCTGCATCGAAGGCGGCCGCAAGCTTACTTACGATGTCAGCTACGCTGTCCGTCTGGTTGACGTGGGCGATTATCCCTTTGCAAAGGGTTATGATGCTCTGTTCGCCTTCATCTGCGGCCTCTATGCCCACAACTTTGACGTTTCCCACATGTTCATCGACAGCCTGTACAAGGTCGCCGGCGATTCCGATCCCGTCGCCGCCGAGAAGTTCGTGCGTGAACTGGACGCTTTCAGCCGCAAAAATGAGTTTGACATCATCATCATGATCAGCGATGACACCATGAACGCTACCGACGGTATGCGTGAGTTCGTCCCCCAGGCATAATAAATGATTCCATAAACAATCACCCAGTGAAATGGTCGGGGGTCGTAAGAAAGTAATATCGTAATTTTGTAGGAACGGCATGGCTTCGGTCATGCCGTTTCCTCTTTCATTAGTTCATTCAGCGGGATAAAGCCCACAAGGTCATAGGAAATGCGGATGTTCTGCCGCCGTTTGCCGCTGCTCTTGTCGGGGGCTTCAATATAAACTCCCTTGACAAGTTCCCGCAGAGCATAGGGGGTAAGCTCGTCCAAGTCCTTGTATTTGTGTACCCTCTGGATAAACTGCTCCAAATTTTCAATCTGTCGTTCCTGTACTTCAATATTCTGCTGCAAGGTCTGGATTTCCACTTTAAGCTCTTCTTGCTCAGTTTCGTAGCTTCTGCTCATCATGGCAAACCGTTCATCGTTGATGCGTCCTGCCACATTGTCTTCATAGATGCGGATAAACAGACGGTCAAGCTCTCCCATGCGCCGCTGCGCCTGTTCCAGACGCTTGACACTTGCGCAGATTTTTTCTTCGCTTGACAGCAGGAGCTTGTGTTCCATAACTGCCCGGAAGTGATTCTCATACCGTGTCACATAGAAGATGACCGCTTTCATATGCATCCAGACCAAATCTTCCAGAACAACAGTCCGGATAAAGTGTGCCGAACAGCTTCCCGTGTTGCTTCGGTAGTTGGCACATACAAAGTGATCCTGCCGCTTCTCAAAGTAATTGGTGGTGCAGTACCGCATTTTCGCTCCGCAGTCGGCACAGTAAACCATGCCGGAGAACAGACTGCTCTTGCCCGTTTTCGTCCTGCGGTGACGCTGCTGACGGATCTCCTGCACTTTGTCAAAGACTTCCTGCTCGATGATCGACGGATGGGTGTTGTAGAAAATCGCCTGTTTTTCAAGGGGCGTTTCCCGCTGCTTTTTGTCCCAGATGGAATTGGTGTAGGTCTTGAAGTTGACCGTACAGCCTGTGTACTCTCGCCGTTCCAGAATGTGAACAACGGTGTTGGTGTTCCAATGGTAGGGATCATCGGTTTCGGGGCTTGGGGTTTTGATGCCCGCCCTGCGCTTGTAAGCGGTGGGATTAAGCACTTTTTCCTCTTGCAAGAGCTTGGCGATCTGCATCGGTCCCCGTCCCTCCAT
>SVMB01000122.1 GCA_015067675.1 Oscillospiraceae bacterium | reverse complement strand
GGACACGCAGCGCTTGAGGATTTCATCGGGGGCGCCCTTGGTGTACTGGATGAACTCGCTGTCAACCTTGTGAACGGTGGACATCATCTTGCGCATGGAGTCAAAGGGAGCCTCACCCACACGCGGAAACTTATCCTTGAGCTCATTCTTGCTCAGGCTGAGCTTGTAGGCATAGTTGACCAGAGCACATTCGGTGGGTTCACCGACAGCTGTGTTGGTGTCATCCAGTTCTGCATCGGAGCAAAGAGCCATGGCGGATGCAAGCAGCTTCTCATCGTCGCCATAGTGATCAACAACGGTCATCTTGTTCTGCGTCAGTGTACCGGTCTTATCCGAGCAGATGATCTGGGTACAGCCGAGGGTTTCAACAGCAGTCAGCTTGCGGATAACCGCGCTGCGGGCGGACATTTTGGTAACACCGATAGAGAGAACGATGGTAACAACAGTAGCCAGACCTTCAGGAATGGCAGCCACAGCAAGGCTGACGGCGACCATGAAGCTGTCAATCATAACGGCAGCGCTGAAGTCACCGTTGCGGATGAGGCCGAAAGCAAAGATGAAAGCGCAGATGCCAAGAACCAGCCAGGTCAGGATCTTGCTGAGCTGAGAAAGCTTCTTCTGCAGAGGAGTCTGGCCGTCCTCGGCCTGAATCAGGGCATCGGCGATCTTACCCATCTCGGTATTCATACCGGTACCGATAACAACGGCCTTACCGCGGCCATAGGCGGCAGAGCTGCCCATAAAGAGCATATTCTTACGGTCACCCAGCGGCACATCACCCTGACTGTTGACGGTCATGATGCCGGTTTCCTTGCTGACAGGAACGGATTCACCGGTGAGAGCAGCTTCTTCGATCTTGAGGCTGGCGCTTTCCAGAATGCGGCAGTCGGCAGGAACCGCGTCGCCGGCTTCCAGCAGAACCACGTCACCGACGACCAGTTCGTCACTGCGGATGCTGCGCACAACGCCGTCTCGCAGCACCTTGGAGGTGGCGGCAGACATTTCTTTCAGCGCGTCAATTGCCTTTTCGGCCTTGCTCTCCTGAAGAACGCCAAGCACCGCATTGAGGATAACGACAAACAGGATGATGAACACGTCGGCAAGGGATTCATTGGAATAGACAGCGGTGACACCGGAGACCACGGCGGCGACCAGAAGGATAATGATCATGGGATCCTTGATCTGCTCAAGGAAGCGCTGCGCAAGGGTGGTCTTCTTCCCTTCTGCCAGCTGATTCTTGCCGTCACGCGCAAGTCTTGCAGCGGCTTCGGCAGAGGTCAGGCCGTTTTCTGTGGACTGAACCTCGCTGAGCACTCGCTCGGCAGATTCCAGATAGTGTTTCATGTACTTTACTCCTTTTCTTTATTACACACGGTCGATCATAATGTCGTTGCCGCTGACCGATGAGGCCATGATTGCATCCAGTTCACACAGAAACAGCGTATGAAGTCGGTTTCCGGCCAGATGCAGCCGATCGTTGATGTCATCGCGGTAAATGACAAATTGAATGATCGGCAGGATGTTGAAGAAAAATTTGTTGACGACATGCGCGGGTGAGAATCCGAAGTCGCCGTCGGCTGCGTGGATGGTGTTGTACAGAGGGCTTTCTTCTGTGCTGATGATCGATGAAAACAGCCTGAACAGATCGCCGTGATGCTTACCGGTCTTGAGTGATTCCAGCAGCAGGATACGAAAGACTGCTGAATGAATCGTCACGAAATCAATAATCCTGCTATAGTATGCGCGGGTACCTTTCTGGAATTCATCCAGAGACTCATGATTGACAAAACGGAAGCGGTCTGTGAGTATATCCAGACGCTTTTCTTCAATCAGTCGTACAATGGTATGCTGTACGTATTCCATTGAAAACTGCTCAAGGTCTGCAAACAGTGTATCAATAATATGATCCAGAATTGCTTCCTTGCTTTTGAAGTAATAATAGATCAGTGCCTTATTGACACCTGCTTCCTCGGCTATCTGGTTAACACGGGCAGCATCAAATCCCTCACGGGCAAAAAGCGTGGTTGCAGCCTGAAGAATCCGATCGCGGGCGGCATCCCGTTCATCCATCCCATCACCTCCTGACTAACCGTTTGGTTAATAAAATATTATCACATCTTCCCTTTCATGTCAATGTATGGGGAATGTCTTTTATGACCAAAAAAGAGGCTGCACAGAAAACATTTCCTGTGCAGCCGGTGAAGTTCTCAGCCGACGACAACCGTTCCGTCGATGATTGTCTTATAAACGCAGGAACCGATGTCAAGCAGCGGGTCGCCGTTATGGATAACGATGTCGGCATCCTTGCCGGGCTCAAGAGAACCGACGCGGTCACCGATGCCAACGAGTTCCGCCGGATCGATGGTAATGGCGCGCCAGGCGGTATCGTAGTCAAGCCCCGACTTGATGGCAAGACCTGCGCAGAGCGGCAGATACTCCAGAGGAATCACGGGAGCATCGGTGATGATGCCGAAACGGACACCGGCGCGGGCAAGCGCTCCGGGTGTTTCGAAGCTCTTATTCTTCAGCTCATACTTGCTCTTGGATCCAAGAGACGGGCCGACAAAGACGGGGAGATTTTCTTCAACCAGTTCTTCGGCGATCAGGCTGCCGTCTGTGCAGTGATCAAGTGTAATCTTCAGGTCAAACTCGCGGGCAATGCGGATGGCGGTGAATATATCATCTGCGCGATGGGCATGGGCCTTGAGCGGAATTTCACGGCGCATGACGGGAAGCATGGCTTCCAGCTTCATGTCAAATGTCGGGGCTTTCTCGTCAGGATTGGCAAGGGCTGCATCGGTATCCAGTTGGTATCGCTTTGCCTTGAACAGCAGTTCCCGCAGAACGGCTGCAACACCCATACGGGTCTTGGGAGATTTGTTCATGCCGCCATAACGGTTGCGGGGATTTTCGCCGAAAGCGATTTTCATGGCAACAGGATCCTTGATGATCATCTTATCAACGCGGGTACCGTATGTTTTGATGGCGGTGAAGGTTCCGCCGACTACATTGGCGCTGCCGGGGCCGGTGACAGCGGTGGTGATGCCGGCTTCACGGGCAAACTGGAACATTTCATCCCGGGGTTCAATGGCATCAATTGCACGCATTTGAGGGGTAGTGGGATCAACGCTTTCGTTGACATCGGATCCGGCGGCGCCGTTGATTGCCTCATGCAGACCAATGTGGCAGTGGGCATCCACAAAACCGGGAGCAACGATGCGTCCCTCTGCATCGATTATTTCGGCACCGGCAGGGGCATCAATGTTTTCAGCGACAGCAACGATCTTTCCTGCGTCAACCAGAACGCAGCCGCAGGGCAGATCGGGACCGGCCATGGTCTTAATGTGTCCGTTTTTGATAAGCAGCATGGGGATTCTCCTTTCAGTTGTTAAAAATATCATGTTTCTGCAGAGGAATGTTGGAGCAATACGACACTCAGCGATGAGACATGGAAGAAAAGCCCTCCCCCAGCACCTCTGTGACGTCTGTGCTGATGACAAATGCCTGGGGATCGATGGACTGAATAATGCTCTTGAGTAGGCTAACCTGAAAGCGGGTTACAATCGAAAGAATTGGTTTCACCGGTTCACCCGAATAACCGCCGTGACCGTCCAGAAACGTCACGCCGCGATCAAGCTGTTCAAGAATTGCGCGGCTGATAGTTTCACTCTCGCGGGATATGATGAGGAATGCACGAGCAGTATTGAAACCGGTCACAATGCGATCAATACATAGGTTGGAGACAAAAACCGTGATTAAAGCCGTGAGTGCGGCTTCAATAGAAATGAGGACCCCGGCTGCAAGGATGACCACTGCATCCAGGGTCAAAAGAATGCGGCCGACTGAAAAATCCGGCAGACGACGATGAATCATGACGGCTGCCATGTCGGTACCGCCGGTGGATGCACCGGTACGAATGGTAAGACCGATTCCGGTTCCGATTAATACGCCGCCGAAGATTGCGGCAATCAGTATATTTTCCGTAAGAGCAGGCAGTGGAAGCAGATCAATCAAAGCAGACGAGGCAAACATTGCTGCCAGAGATCGCAGAACAAAACCATGGCCGAACCGGCGCCACCCAAGAATGAACAGCGGGATGTTGAGCAGAATGGTGACGATACCGACCGGATACCCGGCTGTATGATGAATAATTGCGGCGATTCCGGTAATTCCGCCCGGGGCTATACCACAGGGAACAAAGAACATCGGATAGGCACAAGCCATTATAAATGCTCCGACAAGGATGCTTAAACCTGTATGGATAATATTATAGAGTGTTTGATTGCCTGCTGGTTTTTTCATCAGGACTCCTTGTCCTGATACAACCATTATGAACGATTGTATCAATTTTACATTCTTTTTGATATTGTGTCAAGGTGAAAGCTGTGTTATAATGCAGACAGGAACAGCCCGGAAAGCTTTCAAATCAGTAAAATGATGTAAAAAAGGAGTTAACAGTTATGAAGATCGCACTTTTACAGAGCAATTCTACTGTCAAGAACATTTTCTCCGACCGTGCTCTCAACCTTCTGCGTACTTACGGTGATGTTGTCATCAATGACAGTGAGTCCACTGAACCTGACCAGATCAAAAAGGTCATTGAAGGCGCCGATGTTGCCATCACTTCCTGGGGTAACACCAATCTGACCAAGGACATTCTGGACTGCTGCCCCAATCTGGGACTGATTATGCATGCTGCCGGTTCCATCAAGCCCGTCGTCAGCGATACTGTCTGGGAGCGCGGCATCCGCGTCAGCGGCTCACCCAAACCCCTGGGCATGGGTGTTGCCGAGACCGCTCTGGGTTTCACCATCAGCGCTTCCAAGAACTTCTACAACCTCAACGTCAACTGTCACAACGGCGGCTGGGTCGAAGGAAAAGAAAACATCCGTGAGCTTTTTGACCTGAGAGTCGGTGTTCTGGGCTCCGGCTGGGCCGGCGCTCATTATCTGCGTCTGCTGCAGAATTTTGACGTTGAAACCGTTCTGTACGACCCCTACTGCTCCGAAGAGAAAGCTGCTTCCCTGAAGACCCGTCTTGTGTCCTTCGAGGAGCTGCTCAGAACCAGTGATATTATTTCCATTCACGCGCCTTCCATTCCTGAAACCGATAACATGTTCCGCGCCGAAACCCTTGCCATGATGAAGAAGGATGCGATTCTCATCAACACCGCCCGCGGTTCCATCGTTAATGAGGATGACTTGTATGCTCATATGAAAGCCGGCAACCTCAAATACGCCTGCCTCGACGTGTTCAAGCCTGAACCTCCTGTGGCCGACCATCCCCTGCGCAGCCTGCCCAATGTCATCATCACGCCCCATCTCGCCGGTCTGACCACCAATGGTCTCAAGCGCATCGGTATGCACTCTGCCGAGGAAATTGGCCGTTATATCAACGGCGAGCGCATGCTCTGTGAGGTTACCCAGGACATGCTGGCCACGATGGCATAATCCTCCCCTTCTCTTTTTTGAGGAGGTATATGATTGTATGAAGAGCAACGTTATCGATATGCATGCGCATATCTGGGACACCCGCAACGAGTCCGATGAGCGTAAACTTCTGGAAGCAGCGGAGCGCTATGGGATTGATCGGATCTTCGTCTCGGCGCTTGCGGGATGGTATCCTGATGCCGAGACGGTGGAACGGCTGAATCAAAAAACAGAGCGTTTTGCCAAGGCGCATTCTGACTGTATCTCTGGTTACGTCTATGTAAGTCCTGAGCTTCCCAATGCTGTGGATGTATTGCGCCGCGGCATTGAGGATCAGGGCATGATCGGCGTCAAGTTCTGGGTATCAGCGCTCTGTGATGATCCGATAGTCAATCCGGTCGTTGAAAGGCTGATCGAATACGGTGTTCCGCTCCTGATTCATGCATTCAAGAAGGTGGTTCAGCCGATTCCGACGGAGTCACTGGCGCACCATGTGGCAAACCTTGCCCGTCGTTATCCCGAATGCAAGATCATCATGGCGCACATGGGAGGCAACTGCTATCACGGTATCCCGATTGTCCGGGACTGCCCCAATATCTGGGTTGATCACAGCGGTACGGTTTTCCGCGCGGATGAGCTGCGTTACACCGTAGAGCAGCTGGGCGCAGAACGGGTGCTGTTTGGAACAGATATGCCCGGCCCCTTTGTCTCTCGTTACGGTCAGCTGATGGAAGCACCGTTTACGGATGCAGAAAAGCGCATGATCGGGCGTGAAAACACGCTCAAACTCTTTGATACCCGATTCAGACTCAATGCAAAGGGGGAACCGGTGTGAAGATAATGGACTTTGATGCCTATGTCGGCGGTTGGCCCTTTCATAAAGTAAGAAACAGAACATTTGCCGATCTTCAGCGTCTGCATGAAGCAAACGGCATTGTCGGCGGCTGCGTTTCCAGTACAGATGCCATCTTTTTCAATGATCCGTATGAGGCGGATTACGATCTGGCGCAGGAGATTGCCGGTACGCCCTATCGTCTGGTCATGACCGTCAATCCATCCCTTGAAGGTACTCTGCCTCAGCTCAAACGGGCAATGTCTGAGCTGAAACCAGCTGCTGTGCGTATTCTTCCCGGGTTTCACGGCTACAAGCTGTCAGATTCCTGTCTCGTTCCGGTTTTCGAATTTCTGCGTGAACAGGGATTGCCGCTCTATATCACTCTGCGCGGTGAAGATGAGCGAATGACGTACCTTTTTCATCCGCAGCCGGTTCCTGTCGAGGATGTTACAGCTTTTCTGCAGCGTGAATCGGGATTTGCGGTCTTTCTTTCCAATGTGCGGTTGGGTGAGCTGCAGGAAATGAAAGAACAAATCAAACATCGCGGAGATGTATTCTATGGCGCCTGTGGGCTCAAAGACGGACTGTTCCCGGTGGATGACATGTACCCGGAAGGCATGACACAAAAACTTGTGTACGGATCGCAGCAGCCCCTATACACGCTTCTCAGCTCCCTGCTTTTTATTACGGAAGCAAAGATACCGGAAGAGGAAAAGACCAGGATTCTTGAGGGAAAGCATTTCCTTTCTAAATTGAAAGCATAACAAAAAGCGGCAGGATTTTCCTGCCGCTTTTCTCTGCATTAAAATCAATACACGTATTCAAATTCAAGACCGTAAATGTTGACGGTCGCACGCTCGGGAATGCCCATCTCCGCCAGACGGTCGAAGATGCCTTCTTTCTCCAGAATCTTCTCAAAGTGAAGTCTGGATTCCAGATCACCGAAATTGATGCTGGACATGGCACGAATAAGCCAGTCGCCTTCGACGATGTAGACACCGTCCTCGACGCGGATTTCGGTCTCCTTGGAGTAGTTTTTCTCCGGAGGAACAAAATCAGGCTCAAAGGTGACCACTTCGGGCAGCTCTTCAAGCTTTTGAGAGGCGGCGTAAACCAGCGGCTGAACACCCTGACGGGTGGCTGCAGAAATCTCAAAGACAGGCAAGCCCTTGGCTTCGATATAATCAAGGAACCGCTGCTTGGCTTCCTGATCCTGCACGATATCAGACTTATTGGCGGCAACAATCTGCGGAAGCTCCGCCAGACGTTCGCTGTAACCGGAAAGCTCTGCGTTGATCGTCTCGAAGTCCTCGATGGGATCACGTCCCTCGAAGCCGGAGACGTCAACCACATGAACCAACACGCGGCAGCGCTCGATATGACGCAGGAAATGATGACCAAGACCGGCGCCATCCTTAGCTCCCTCAATCAATCCGGGAATATCGGCACAGATGAAGGAATTCTCACGGTCGACCTCAACCACACCAAGGTTGGGCTCCAGTGTTGTGAAATGATAATTGGCAATCTTGGGTTTGGCAGCGGAAATGACGGACAGAAGGGTGCTCTTTCCAACGTTGGGATAGCCAATCAGACCAACATCCGCCAAAAGCTTGAGTTCGAGAATCAGGTCATACTCCTCACCCTCAAGGCCGGGTTTGGCAAAGCGGGGAGCCTGACGGGTGGAGGTGGCAAAATGAGAGTTACCCCAGCCGCCGCGACCGCCTTTGGCAACGATAAAAGGCTTGTCGGCACTCATGTCGCACATCAGCTGACCGGTGGTACCTTCGCGGATCAGGGTTCCGACAGGAACCTTAATCACGGTATCCTTACCGTCACGACCATAGCAACGGCCACCTGCACCGTTGCTGCCATCCTGGGCCGTGTACTTGCGGGTATAGCGGAAGTCCATCAGGGAGCGCATATGCGTATCGGCAACGAACACGATATCGCCGCCGCGGCCGCCGTCGCCGCCGTCAGGACCACCTGCGGAAATATACTTTTCTCTGTGGAAGCTGACAGCGCCGTCACCGCCGCGGCCTGCCTTCACATGAATCTTGACAATATCAACCAGCATCGTTTAACTCCTCAAAGGGCTGCTGCCCCTGGGTCAGTATACCCTGTTTATACGAAAAAAACCGGAGGGTGCTGCGCATCCTCCGGTTTCGTACGCTTACTGCTGCACGGTTTCGTAAACGGAAACCTGCTTGCGGTCACGACCCAGACGCTCGAACTTGACGACGCCGTCAACCAGAGCAAACAGGGTGTCATCACCACCGCGGCCAACATTGACGCCGGGATGGATCTTGGTACCACGCTGTCTGTAAAGGATGTTGCCGGCCAGAACGTACTGACCGTCGGCACGCTTCGCGCCCAGTCTCTTGGACTCGGAATCACGGCCGTTCTTGGTGGAGCCAACGCCCTTCTTATGGGCAAAGAACTGCAAACCGATGTTAAGCATATCGCACCTCCGTTACTCGAATGTATCCCGGATATTGCCTGGAATAAGCTTTCATCAATATATAAAAGCTTTCCAGCACGAGCTGATTGGACGCCAGAATCTCGATACGATTCTCATCAACCTTAGGCTGGTAAGTTGAATCGGACTTTTCAAGCAGAACCGAAGAATACTCTACTGCGCTGCTGACTGCCGCACAGACGATATCCTGCCCTGCCTCGGCGAACCCTGCGTGCCCGGACACACAGAAGCCCGTATACTGTTTGTCATGCCTGTAAAGGATGACTCGGATCATGCGACAATAATCTTCTCGATCTGAACCTTGGTGTAAGGCTGACGATGACCCTGCTTTCTGCGGTAGTTCTTCTTGGCGTTGTACTTGTAAACGGTAACCTTCTTGGCCTTGCCGTTCTT
>SVMB01000121.1 GCA_015067675.1 Oscillospiraceae bacterium | reverse complement strand
ACTCCTCGCGCTTATGGACGTTGGAGATATGCACCTCGATGCAGGGCAGCTTCACAGCGGAAATCGCGTCGCGGATGGCAATGCTGTAGTGGGTATAGGCGCCGGCGTTGAGGATAATGCCGTCATAGACGCCCATGGCCTGCTGAATGGCAGTGACCAGTTCTCCCTCGGAATTGGACTGGAAAAAGCCTACTTCCACGCCCAGCGCATCGGCATGACGCTTGAGAGAGGCTTCGATGGATGCAAGACTTAAATCGCCGTAGATACCCGGCTCCCGGATACCCAGCATATTGAGGTTGGGGCCGTTCATCACAAGGATTTTCACGAAATATACCTTCTTTCCGGTAAAATCAGGCGCTCACAGGCGCGTTTGAAGCGGAAAAAGCGATCTGTCTCGGCAACCTGCGGATCGGTCAGGATCGGACGGGTGCCGGAGAGCACGGCTGCCAGCATATCGGTAAAGAGCTGATCTCCCATGAAGCCCGTTTCGGCAGGCGTCACGCCCAGGCGTTTCATGGCAGCGCGGAGCTTATGTGGAAAAGGCTTTGCAGCCTTCCAGAGGCCGTCAAGCAACGGCTCACAGGCATTACAGAACGTTCCCACCCGGTTTTCATCGTTATTGGACACGACCATCACGGCAATCCCTGCGTCCCTCATCGTCTGCAGCCAGGAAAGAGCCTCATCCGTCGGCAGCGGGGCATGGGGAGGCACCAGAGTATTGTCCAGATCCACAAGCAGTGCCGAAAGACCCAGCTCACGGGCCTTCTGCGGCGTCATATCGGTGAAGCGGTGCAGGCAGAGCATGAATAGTCGTTCCTCCGGGTTCATATACTCACGATAGCTGGTACTGATTGTAAGTCTACCACATTTTTTCCCGGATGAAAAGGGGGCAGAAAGCCATGGAACAAAAAAACCGGATTCTCGCGGTCACACCGAGCGAGTATGAGGAAGTCCGCAGGCGTTATCCGACCTTTCCCATGGGGCTTGCGCAGCTTGCTTACCGCATTTCCGCAGGCGGCAGGCTCCTGCGCGACAGCCGCAGTCCCGCCAATCTGCGCGGCGGTATTCTCGTCCTTTGCGACATGGGATTTCATGCCCAGACGCTGGGGATTCCCACGCTGCTGCGGGATTTGCTGGCAGAAATCGCGGGCCGAGGTTACGAAGGTGTTGCGGCGGACTTCTCCGCATCCCTCAGTGCGCCGCTTGCGGCTTTTCTGCAGGAGCTGGACCGAACGCTGCACGATCGCGGCATCCCGCTCTGGGTCAACGAAAGCTGCCGGAATCACGTGACGCATGCAAGGCTTCTCATACAGGCAGCCGCCACAGCAGGTTCTCTGGAGGCGATGCTGCGCCAACGCTGCGAGCGTTACGGTACCGAACGGGTAACGGCAGAACTTGTGCCGCTGCGTCTGGATTTTGCACTCCCTGCGGCGGACTCTCAGGGGCAGGTATTGAGCCGGGCAGAACTTGAGACGCTCATCACCGAGCTGCGCCCGCAGCCCTACTTCTCCTCCGAGCTCTGCGCAAAATACTTTACCTACATGTCACCGGAGCGTCAGGCCCATTTCGTACTCTTCGATGACGGGGATACGCTGGCTGAGAAGTGCAGGCTTGCCGAAAAGCTGGGCATCAGCCATGTCTTTGCCCTTTACGCCGAGGTGGAAAATCTGCTGGATATGCTCGTCCGTGAGGGGAACGAGGGATAAACTCCTGTATTTCACCCCATACTATGGTATCCCAATCACAGGAGGTATACCATGGAACATGACAGACAGCGCCTGCAGGAACACACCCTGCAGGGAGACGACTGCCCTGACAACACACCGGACGACCGTCCCGAACAGGATGCGCGCAGTCTTGAGAAGAAGCTGAGCCAGGAGATCGCCGATACCGGTTCCGTCACGGCAGTCTCACCCCGTGGCGTGGTACACTGCCTGACCATTGTCGGGCAGATTGAAGGGCACATGGTGCTGCCCAGCCAGAACAAGAGCACGAAGTACGAGCATGTCATCCCCCAGCTTGCCGCCATCGAGGAAAGTCCCGACATCGAAGGACTCCTGATTATCCTCAACACCGTCGGCGGCGACGTGGAAGCAGGCCTTGCCATTGCCGAGATGATTGCCAGCATGAAAAAGCCCACCGTATCTTTAGTCCTCGGCGGCGGGCATTCCATCGGCGTTCCGCTGGCGGTGGCGGCAAAGCGTTCCTTCATCGTCCCGTCTGCAACGATGACGATTCATCCTGTACGCTTCAACGGCATGGTGATCGGCGCGCCTCAGACGTTCACGTACTTCATGAAGATGCAGGAGCGCATCGTACGGTTTGTAACGGCCAATTCCGGCGTCCGGCAGGAGGTTTTCCGGCGGTATATGCTGGAAACCGACGAGCTGGCAAGCGACATGGGCACGGTGATCGACGGCGACGAGGCGGTACGCATCGGCCTGATTGACGGGCTGGGCGGTTTATCCCAGGCGCTGGACTATCTGCACGGGATGATCGAGGACAACAAATAATCGGCGCTGCTCATGCGGTCGGTGAAAATGTTCACCGGCCGCATGAAATATGTGCAAAAACGTGAAAGATCCTGCATATCCCTTGACGAATCTCCGATTTCGCGGTACGATATAATCAGTTTAAGATTACATACAACGGAGGTTCATTTTATGTCCCGTTCTGCTATCATCAACGGCCGTATCATCACCCCCTACCGTATCATCGACGGTGCAACGCTGCTTTTCGAGGACGGCAAAATCCTCGACATCGTCAAAGGTGACTGCTGTACCGAAAACTGCGAGATCATTGATGCCTGCGGCCAGTACGTCGCACCCGGCTTCATCGATATCCACACCCACGGCGCTGGTGGATACAGTTTTTCCGGCGGCTCCATTGATGAGTTCCTCATCCCCGCCGTCTACCACGCCCGTCACGGCACCACTACCATCTTCCCCACCGCCTCCACCGTACCCGCCGAGGACATGAAGTCCATGTTTGAGAGCTTCCGTCAGGCGAAATCCCACAATCCCAACGGCGCCACGCTCTACGGCATCCATCTCGAAGGTCCCTACTTCTCCTACGAGCAGCGCGGCGCGCAGGATCCCCGCTACATCCGAGATCCCGATCCGAAGGAATACCTGGAATTCTTCGAGCTCACCGACGACATCAAGCGCTGGTCCGTCGCGCCCGAGCGCAACGGCGCCATGGCCATGGGCCGCGAGCTGCAGCGCCGCGGCGTCGTCGCCGCCATCGCTCACACCGACGCGCTCTATTCCCATATCGAGGAAGCCCGTGAAAACGGCTACACCCTCATGACCCACTTCTACTCCGGTATGTCCACCGTGCGCCGCATCAACGCCTATCGTCACGCCGGTGTCATCGAGGCGGGCTACTGCATGGACGACATGGATGTAGAAATCATCGCCGACGGCTGCCATCTGCCGCCGGAGCTGCTCAGGATGATCTACCAGATCAAGGGCTGCGACCGCATCTGCCTGATCACCGACTCCATCCGCGCCGCCGGTCTGACCCCTGAGGAAGCCGGTGTCTGGGGCAGCGTCGAGGCCGGTACCGCCGCCTTCGTCGAGGACGGCGTGGCAAAGCTGCTGGATCGCTCCGCTTTCTCCGGTTCAGTCGCCACCACCGACAGACTTGTGCGCAACATGGTGCAGCTGGCCGACGTCAAGCTGGTAGATTCCGTGCGCATGATGACCCTCAACCCCGCCCGTGTCATGGGTCTCTCCGCCTCCAAGGGCATTCTCGCTCCCGAAAAGGACGCCGACATCGTCATCTTCAACGGCAACATCGATATGTCCCGCGTCATCATCGGCGGACGGACGGTGCATGAGGCGTAGCTGTATCGCGTGGGCACCGGGCTCGGGCGTGCTTTTTAGACCGCTCTCTACGTAATATTTCCACGCCTGCCTCTCCCCTCTTTCTCATATTCTCGTTGACTCTTTCCGCTTTTTGCGGTACAATATAAGATACCAAATATGCTTTACGGAGGATATTACATATGAAGCGTACGGCTATTATCAACGGCCGCATTATCACCCCCTATCGTATCATCGACGGCGCAACGCTCCTCATCGAAAACGGCAAGATTCTGGACATCGTAAAGGGCGACTGCTGCACTGAGGGCTGCGAGATCATCGATGCCAAGGGGCAGTACGTGGCTCCCGGCTTTATCGACATGCATACCCACGGCGCGGGTAACTTCGACTTCATGGACTGCTCTGTGGAAGCCTTCCTCGGAGCCGCCGAGATGCACGCAAAGCACGGTACCACCCTGCTGCTGCCCACCGCCACCACCGGGCCCATTGATGTCATGAAGGCCATGTTTGCCTACTTCCGCGAGGCCAAGGCCAACAATCCCCGCGGCGCCATCCTCTACGGTCTGCACATGGAAGGCCCCTACTTCTCCTACGAGCAGCGCGGTGCGCAGGATCCCCGTTTCATCAAGGATCCCGATCCCAAGGAATATCTCGAGTTCCTGTCTCTGACCGACGACATCAAGCGCTGGTCTGTTGCCCCCGAGCTGAACGGCGCCATGGCCATGGGCCGTGAGCTGGAGCGCCGCGGCATCGTTGCCTCCATCGCCCACACCGACGGTCTCTACTCCCACGTCGAGGATGCCCGTGAAAACGGCTACCACCTCATGACCCACTTCTACTCCGGTATGTCCACCGTGCGCCGCATCGACGCCTACCGTCACGCCGGTGTCATCGAAGCCGGTTACTGCATGGACGACATGGACGTTGAGATCATCGCCGATGGCTGCCATCTGCCTGCCGAACTGCTCAAGATGATCTACCAGATCAAGGGCGCCGACCGCATCTCCCTGGTCACCGACTCCATCCGCGCCGCCGGTATGCCCGAGGGTCAGATCTACATCCTGGGTAACAAGGACACCGGTACCGAAGCCATCGTCGAGGACGGCGTTGCAAAGCTTCTGGATCACTCCGCCTTCGCAGGCTCCGTCGCCACCACCGACCGTCTGGTGCGCACCATGAATCAGATCGCCGACGTCAAGCTCGTTGACTGTGTGCGCATGATGACCGCCACCCCTGCCCGCGTCATGGGTCTGGCCGCTTCCAAGGGCATTCTCGCCCCCGAAAAGGATGCCGACATCGTCATCTTCAACGGTAACATCGACATTTCCCGCACCATCATCGGCGGCAACACCGTCTTTGAGGCATAAGTTCAACTGTTTACACATCGCGTGAGGCCGCGGCTGTATCGTCGCGGCTTCACGCGCCCTCTCTTTTTGCCGCTATCGGAGGATTTCATCATGTCAATCTGGTTTGCCGCCTTCATGGGACTCGTTCAGGGTCTCACGGAGTTTCTTCCCATCTCCAGTTCCGGTCATCTGGTCATTTTCCAGAATCTGCTCGGTCAGAACATCGAGCACAATCATATGCTTTTTGACGTACTGCTTCACTTCGGTACGCTGGTTTCCGTCTTTGTCTGTTTCTGGTCAGATATCAAGGAAATGGTACTGGAATTTATCCGTTTTCTCCGTGAGCTTACCCGCGGTGAGTTCGATCTGAACAAAACTCCCCATCGGCGCATGATGATCATGATCCTGATTGCAACTGTTCCGATGGTCATCGTCCCGTTCATCAACGATTTCGTAGAGGGCTTATTCTCATCTCCCCTGCTGGTGGGCTTCATGCTCTTTATCACCGCCGCGTTTCTGGTCATCTCCGACCTGCACCGGCGCGGCAAAAAGACCGCAGCCGACGCTACCTGGACGGATGCACTGGTCATCGGCCTTTTACAGCTTGTGGCAATCATTCCGGGCATCACCCGTTCCGGTACGGCGATCATGGGCGGCAGCGTGCGCGGGTTCAAGCGCAGCTTCGCGGTGAAGTTTTCCTTCCTGATGTCCATTCCGGTCATCATCGGTGCAAACATCTTTACCATCGCCGACGCGTTCAGCGAACCCTTTGATCCCAGCCTCATCCTGCCCTATCTCATCGGCATTGTGGTTGCCGCCCTCTCCGGTATCGGTGCCATCTCGCTGGTGCGCTTCATTTCCTCCCGCAAAACCTACCGTCCGTTCGTTTTTTACACGATCGGCGCAGGTTTACTGACGATTATTCTCTCTCTGATTCTGAAATAATGCGTTTCCCATTCAAAAGCGCATTTTTCCCACTCTAAAGTTCTCCCAAAGGAGGTTCCGGCTTTGGCCGATACTAAAAACACGAAAAAGACCTCTTCCAAGGCCGGTACAGCATCCAAAAAACCGGCTCCCGCTAAAAACACATCCAAAAAGGCCGCGGCGAAATCCGCCGCGGCTTCTCATGCCCCTGCCAAAACCCAGCGTCGTGAACTCTGGATGCTCTGGGCATTTCTCATCGGACTCTTTTCCGCTCTCGCCTGCTTCGGCGTCGAAGCCTTTCTGCTCGACGGACTGCGTGCTTTTCTGCGCGGACTGTTCGGCTGGGGCTCCTATGTTATCCCCTTTGCCTGTCTGGCAGCCTGCCTGATGATCCTCTTTGCCCGGGGCGGCCCCGTCATCCTGCGGCTGTGCACCCTTGGCACCCTCCCCATTCTGGGCGGCAGTCTTGTCCATCTGCTCTTCTGCAAGACGGAATATACCTTAAAGACTACGATTCTGCTCTACGACGACGGCATGAAGCTGGCCTCCGGCGGTCTGCTCTCCGGCGGTCTGGCAAGCATTCTCAGCTTTGCTCTCTCCCGCATCGGTGCGCTCATTGTCGTTATGCTGTTGACCATTGCCGCAGCGTTCATTCTCTGTCACGTGCGTCTGGCCGATATCATTGCCTGGTTTGAGGAGATGCGCGACCAGCATGAAATCCTGCGGGCCGAGCAGGAGGCCGAGGACGCAGCCTACGAGGCCGAGCGTCAGGCCAAACGTGAAGCAGACCGTGAAGCCCGCGCGGCTGAGCTTGCTGCGGCACGTGAACGTGCCGATGCTGCCCGTGCGGAAGCTGCACGGCGTGAGCAGGCAGCCGTCCGTTCCGCTCCCGCGCAGTCCGTCCAGCATACGCAATCCACCCAGCTAACCATGCCCGACCGGAAGCTGACCCGTCAGGAAAAGGCCGCGGTCAAAGCCATCCAGAAGGCCTCCCGCCATCTGCCGCCGGATCTGCCGCTGGAAGCTGTCATGCCCGTGCTGACCGATCAGCCCGGACGTATGCCTGAGCTGGAAGGTATCCCCGAACCTGCCCCGGTGGCACCTGCAGAACCGGCACCTGTTCCGGAAGCACCGCCGGTTCCCGCAGAGCCTGTGGAGGAACCCAAGCCCGTCTATCTGCGTGATCTCAAGCCTGCGCAGGAACCCCAGTCTGAGCCCGAAGAGGTCATTTCCATCACCCCGCCCGAGGAGCCCCAACCGGTCATCGTGCAGCCGGATGTTGACTTCGATGAGGACTTCGATCCCGACGCTGAGGACTTTATCCCCATGGTTCCCATGGGTTCCGTGCGTGAAATCCCCAACCCCGCAGAGGGTGACGAGGAGATCGCCGGGCCTGCAAGTGAACCCGATGACGACGAGCCTCCCTTTGATCTGGAAGATCCCCCGGCATCTGCCTCCATGGTGGATCGTCTTACTGCCTCCATCCCGAAATCTCCCATTGTGCAGGACATCGACCGCAGTGTGCAGGGAGCGTCCGCTCCCATGGACATTGAAGTGGTGGACACCCATCAGCTTTCCACCGAGCGCGGCGACGTCCGGGAGCTGCAGACCGAGCGTCCCGGTTACGAATTTCCCTCTCTTGACTTCCTCAAGGAGGACGAGGGCGGTTCCACCGACGACGCCACAGAGGAGCTGCGCCTGCGCTCCGCCACCCTCACCGATACGCTCTCCAGTTTCGGCGTCGAAGCGCGCATCGTCGGCGTCATCCGCGGTCCTTCCGTCACCCGCTACGAGATGCAGCTCGATCGCGGCGTAAAGCTCTCCCGCATCACCAATCTCCAGAACGACATCGCCCTGGCGCTGGGCGCCACCGGCGTTCGTATTGCGCCCATCCCGGACAAGTCCGCCGTCGGCATCGAGGTTCCCAACAAGGTCGTGCAGTTTGTCTATCTGCGCGACGTACTCACCTCCGCCAACATGACCAAGTCCAAGTCCAAGATCACCTTTGCCCTCGGTAAGGACATCACCGGCGAATGTGTGGTCGCGGACATCGGCAAGATGCCTCATCTGCTCATCGCCGGTACCACCGGTTCCGGTAAGTCGGTGTGCATCAACTCCATTATCATCAGCCTTCTCTACCGTGCGGCACCCGAGGAAGTCAGGCTCATCATGATCGACCCGAAGATGGTCGAGCTGGGCAACTACAACGGCATCCCCCACCTGCTCATCCCCGTCGTCACCGATCACAAGAAGGCTGCCGGCGCCCTCAACTGGGCGGTCATCGAGATGGAGCGGCGCTACAAGCTGATGAGTGAGGCAGGCGCCCGCGATCTTGCCACGTTCAATAAGATCATGGAGCAGCACGGTGAAGAAAAGCTGCCCCAGATTGTCATCATCATCGACGAGCTGGCAGACCTGATGATGGTCGCTGCCAAGGAAGTTGAAGAATCCATCTGCCGCATTGCCCAGAAAGCCCGTGCAGCGGGTATGCATCTGATCATCGCCACCCAGCGTCCCTCTGCTGATGTGCTCACGGGTCTGATGAAGTCAAACATTCCCTCCCGCATTGCCTTTGCGGTTTCCTCCCAGATGGAATCCCGCATCATCCTCGACACCGGCGGCGCGGACAAGCTCATCGGACGCGGCGACATGCTCTTCATGCCTATCGGCTCAGGCAAGCCCACCCGTGTGCAGGGCTGCTTCCTCTCCGGCGACGAGATCGAAGAGGTGGTGGACTTCATCAAGTCCCAGGGACAGGCCGAATACTCCCAGGAAATCCTGGACCACCTGGAACGTGCCACGGCAGAAGAAGGCGGCGGCTCCGATGTGGACGACGACGATGCAGATCCGATGCTGGGCGACGCCATCGACGTGGTTATGGAAACCGGACAGGCCTCCGCATCCATGCTGCAGCGCAGACTCAAGCTGGGTTACGCCAGAGCCGCGCGCATCATCGACCAGATGGAAGCCCGCGGCATTGTCGGCGGCTTCGACGGTTCCCGCCCGCGTCAGATTCAGATCACCAAGGCCGACTGGCAGGAAATGAAAATGCGTTACGGCGTGAGAAGCTGATTCCCTTTTATTGA
>SVMB01000120.1 GCA_015067675.1 Oscillospiraceae bacterium | reverse complement strand
CGCGGAACAGCTCAACCAGGCGCAGCATTTCGTTGCGGGAGCACTGCATACCCCACTTGTGACCGGTGTAGTCACAGGCATTGGTCATGTCGCCGGGGACGACGATGGCGTCAACGCCGCGGTTCTTGAACCACTTGAGGCTGTATTCCCACCACTTTTCCTGATTATTCTGATAGCCCGGAGAGCCGATACCGTAGTAATAGGGGTTGATATGGCCCTCAAAGCCGATATGGACGTCGCTCAGGATACCGACGCGCAGGTCGGGAGTCTTAACGCTTGACATGGTGAATCCTCCTGTAACTCAAATAGCTTCAGATATTCTCAAGAATCAGCCCGGCAATGTATTTGCCCTGCTTTTCCTCGTATTCGGGATAGTAATGCACATGGTCACGCACAGCCTCTTCGCCGAAAGCCAGCGTGAAGCTATACAGGTCGATGACCGGAATCTGATGCTTCGCCATCACCTTTTCCGCCACGGCGTTGTAAGCCTGCAGATCGCGGGCATAGCGTACGATATTGCGGTTGATAACAATTCTCTCCGGGGTGTTATGGACATGATCGTACACAGGCGTTGAGTTGACAAACCACACCTTCGCGCCGGTGGCCTTGAGGATCAGCGCGATCTCGTTGAGATTGGATTCGTATTCTTCGATGCCTACCTGGATATCCCCGGTGTCGAGGTTGAACTTAATGTCGTGCAGGCCGCAGTTGATGGTGATGAAATCCCGATCCAGCAGGCCGTTTTCGGCTGCAAAGCGCAGATAGGTCAGCGTTCCGCGGCTGTCGCCCATATTGGCACCGACAGGAATGTTGAGATCCTTCGCTGCTTCCGCATCTCCCTTCTTGGAGAACACTTCAAAGCCATCGCCAAGAGCGGCGATCAGATGCTTACGGTAGCCAAAAGCAATGCTGTCACCCAAAGACAGAACCGTTTTCATTTTTTCATGCCTACAGCCGTCCGATGCGGCGGCCGCCTTTCTTTATACATACTGATACAGAATAACTGTACGGCCATCGGCACAGCAATTCTGTATGGACTCAGTTTACCATACGGATTACAAAATGTCAAACGTCTGCCGTATGCTCTTCGGTCAATCCCGTACCAAAAAGGACTCTGACAAGCTGTCAGAGTCCTTTCCGCTGTAGTTTTATTTAAGTATTGCGGAGGATAATATCAGCCAGAAACTCACCCTGCCGCTGTTCGTATTCGGGATAATAATGGGCGTGATCCCGCAGGGCATTTTCCGTGAAGGTCAGCGTGAGGCTGTAGAGATCGATGATCGGGATATCGAACTTTTCCATCACACGGGAGGCAGTCTCATTGCAGGTGATGACGTCCTTTGCATACCGCACGATGTTTTTGTTGATGACGATATTCTCAGGCGTATTGTGGACAGCTTCGAATACCGGCGTCGTATTGACAAACCAGAGCTTTGCGCCGGTTTTTTTGACCACTTCGCAGATCTTTTCAAGATTGGCCTCATACTCATCCGCATCAACCTGACGCTTTCCGGTGGCGAGATTGGTCTTGACGTCATGCTGACCGCAGTTGAACATGATGATATCGTAATTCAGTCTGCCGTTTTTGTACTCATCGGTGAGATAAGCCAGCATCATCCGGCTGTCGCCGCAGTTGGATCCAACGGGATAATTGAGGTCACGTGCCGCTTCTTCCTCGCCTTCCTTGGTGCAGACTTCATACTCTGCGCCGAGGGCTGCAATCAGGTGCTTGCGGTAGCCGTGTGCGATGCTGTCGCCCAGAGTCAGCAGTTTCTTCATGATTTTCTTCCTTTCGGTGTTGATGAAGGGATACTTTGGTATACAGTATAGCATCAATCACGCAGCCGTGCAAGCAGAAATCCTCCATTTTCTTCCTGCCGTGTGTATGCTCCCTTACGGCTTTTCCGGGAGCTCAACAATAAACCTTGTCATGCCCTCGCCGCTCTCCACGCTGACCTGTCCACGGTGCAGCTCCACCACCCGGCTCACAATCGAGAGACCGACGCCGTAACCCTCGGAAGAATGGGATTCATCAGCCTGATAGAACTTATTGAAGATCTTCTCCTGCGCTTCCGGCGAAATCTCACTGCCGGTATTGGAAACCGTTACAGTAAGCTTATCCTCATTTTTCCGGATCTTCACATCCACAAAGCCGCCTTCCGGCGTAAACTTGATGGCATTGTCCAGGAGATTGATCCACACATGCCGCAGAAGCTCTTCGTTGGCATGGATCGTATACTCATCAAACTCAAGCCCGAAATCAAGGCAGCGGTTTTCCCATTTACGTTCCAGTAGCAAAAGGCTTGAACGGATCTGCTCGGAGAGGTTGAACGCCGTCACATTGGTGAGAATGGTCTGGTTTTCAATCTTTGTAAGATTGAGCACATTCGTCGCCATTCCTGCCAGCCGCAGGGACTCTTCCTCAATGATCGCCAGATATTCATCCTTTTGCTGCTCGGTGAGATTTCCACGTCTCAACAGCTTTGCAAAGCCCGCAATCGAGACAATGGGCGTTTTAAATTCATGGGAAAAGTTATTCACAAACTCGGATCTCAGCTTTTCGGTGCTTTCAAGCTCCTGCACCATGGAATTAAAGCTGGATTTGAGCTGCGCGACCGCAGGCTGGCGTTCCCAGAAGCTTCCGAATGAAATTCTGGCCTGATAATCGCCCCGCGCCAATCGGTTCATCTGTACAATCAGCCCGTTCACCGGCCGCAGCGGATATTTGCCCAGCAAAGAGGTCAGGATAGTGCTGACCAGAAAACAGGGAATACCATAGGACAGCAGAATCCGCAGCACGGAGGGCTCTGTGCGGTTGTAGCCGGTGATCATATTAAAACTGATGAGGATATATACCACAATGCCGACAAATATCTGCGTCACCAGGAAAAAGCACAGATAAAACGCCGTGATGAGCAGCGTCAGACGCAGCCTCGCACCCCGTTCCTGTTTGTTCACTCCGATTCCTCCCCCGCTGTCAGACCTTCTTGACTGCTTTATAGCCCAAGCCCCGTACGGACACGATTTCAAACTCTTCCCAGCCTTCAAAGCGCTTGCGAAGCCTTCCCACGTGTACCGTCACCGTTTCCCAGCCGGTTTCACTCTCCACGCCCCAGATTTCATCCATCAATTGGATGCGGGTAAAGATCTTCCCCGGATAGGACAGCAGCTTATAAAGCAGCATAAACTCCTTCTGCGGCAGCTCCTGTGTCTTGCCATGTCCCGTGACGGTCATCGAGTCATGATCGATAATCACATCACCCACCACGATGCGCCGTTCATCGGCAATGCGCGCCCTGCGCAGCAGCGCCCGGATGCGCAGCAGCATTTCCTGTTCGTCAATGGGCTTTGTGATATAGTCATCCGTCCCCACCAGAAATCCCTGATGTTTATCAGCGGGCATCTGTCTGGCAGAAACCATGAGAATCGGAAGATTATTCTGATTCTCCCGCAGGGTTCGGGTAAATTCATACCCGTCCATATTGGGCATCATCACATCCAGCACCACCAGATCAACATGCTCACGATCCAGAATTTCCAGTGCTTCCATTCCGTCTGCTGCCGTTGAAACCGTATAATTCTCCGCTTCCAGCACGGCCCGCAGCAAAAGCCGCGTATTCTTGTCATCATCTGCTACCAGTATATGAATCACGCATTTCACCTCATTATTCAGTATCGCACACCAGGATAAACTTTATCTAAACTATCCCACTCCATTTTCAAAAAGCCTGTCCGGGATTTTTTCCGGGCAGGCTTTCCGTTCATATTCAAAGTGCCGATTCACCCGTCAGCCAAGCAGCACATCGCTTACCAGCATCAGGCAGAATCCCACCAGCAGCGCGTAGGTCGCGCCGCGCTGGCTGCCGTGGGCGTGGGTCTCGGGAATCATCTCATCACTGATGACGTAGAGCATGGTACCGCCGGCAAAGGCCAGTGCAAAAGGCAGGATAAAGGTCGCAACGCTGACGGCGAAATACCCCAGCAGCGTACCGGCAACCTCGACCAGGCCGGTAATCATCGCACAGATGAAGGTCTTTTTCGGCGTCACACCGGCCGCAAGCATGGGGCCTATGATCACCATGCCCTCCGGGATATTTTGCAGTGCGATACCGCCGGCGATCAGCAGCGCCTGTGAGGTGTTGCCGGAGCCGAATCCAACGCCGGCAGCAATGCCTTCCGGCAGGTTATGGATCGCAATCGCCGTCACAAACAGCAGTACCTTGCTGAGATTGGCGTTATGATGGCTCTCATCCTCGCTTCCCATGAGCTTATGAAGATGAGGAACCAGTTTATCCACCAGATTAAGGCACAGCGCACCGACAAATACACCGGCCACTGTGATGATCAGGCCGAACTTTCCGCCGTAATCCAGCGACGGCAGAATCAGACCGAGCACTGCTGCGGCAAGCATCACGCCTGCGGCAAACGACAGCACGATATCCGAAAAACGATGGGATATCTTCTTGAATACAAAGCCGATGACTGCACCGATCACGGTCGCACCGCCTACGCCCAGTGCTGTCAGCAATACCATTTCCATAAAGAAGCCTCCTTTTTCCGTTCCGTCTGCATGGAGTCGGAACACTGTGTTTACTTCAGCTGCTATAAACAGCATATTCCGCCCGAAAACCGTGATGAAATCACATCTTTCAGGGCAGTTACTTCATAATATCATACACCGTACCGCAGAAAATCTTCACGCTGTTGGGCAGCACCGCTTCGTCGAAGTCATACCGGCGGTTATGGGCAACAGCCGCCGTTTTGGTCAGCACGCGCATAAAGGTCGCCTGTCCTCCCTGCTCCTGCACACGGGTCATCATGTAGGAGAAGTCCTCGCTGCCGCCGTTACGGGAGCTGGCAATTTCCGAAACCGGCAGACCCATCTCACCGCAGACACGTCTGATACGCTCACCCAGCTCGGCGTCGCTGGTCATGGACTGTGCAGCGCCCATCAGCTTCATCTCATAGGTGCAGCCATGCATGGCAGCGGCGCCCGCCACGATATTTCTGGCATAGTCAACCACATAGTCGTTGAGTTCGGTGGTCTCGCCGCGCAGTTCGATTTCCATCACCGCCTCATCGGCGATGACATTACGGCCGGAGCCTGCGCGGACAGTACCGACGTTAATGCGGGTCATGCCGCCGGAGTTACGGGGAATGGCGTAGAGATTGGTGATGGCAGCGGCAACCGCAAGCATAACGTTTTTACCCTTTTCGGGGCTGGCACCGGCATGTGCCGCAAGACCGTGGAAGATGATATCATACTTGGCAGTAGCCAGAGAGCCATGGCTGCAGGGCACAACAACCGCCGGATCATCGGGATTGCTCTTACCGGTTACATGTGCGCCGATGAGGAAGTCAACGCCGTCCAGATGGCCGTTATCCACGATGGACTTAGCACCTCTGACGCCCTCCTCCGAAGGCTGGAAGATCAGCTTAACAGTACCATGGAGCTGATCCCGGATCGCCATCAGGGTCTTTGCCACGCCAAGGCCAATGGTCGCATGTCCGTCATGGCCGC
Source organism: Oscillospiraceae bacterium (assembly GCA_015067675.1). Classification (GTDB taxonomy): domain Bacteria; phylum Bacillota; class Clostridia; order Oscillospirales; family QAMX01; genus SIG502. Next base: position 3,714 of record SVMB01000120.1, on the reverse strand, counting down.
AGGCATGCATCATACCGCGGTTAATGGACACAAAGCCTTCCGCTGCCGGGCGATGGGATGCCTCCTGTTCCTCGATGACGCCGAGGGCGTCAATATCAAAGCGCATGGCGACGGTCGGACCTTCGCCGCAGCGGATAATGCCGATCACGCCGGTCATACCGCCGCGGGTATAGGGCAGAAATTCGGGGTCGCCGTCCTGCTCCACCGCGCGCTGATAGTTTGCTTCCAGCACATCCTCAGCCGCGACACCCATACGGGCATCCTTCTTGCAGACCTGTTCACCTACGAGCACTTCATCAACGCCCATCTCGGTCAGCTTTCGGGCAATGATGGACGAGGTACGCATCTCAAACCAACCGGCTTCGGCGTACTTATGAAAATCTCTGCGGGTTGCGATCATTTCATCAGTCATTGCATCGGTGACTGACTTAATCTTAGCATATGTTTCCACGAAAATCTCCTCCAACTTCGACAATTACGGCATTCAAAGACGCAAAACCCGTTTTCAGGCTTCTGCAGCTTTTCGATACAATTATTATAGCACTGTTTTATCCAAAAGCCAACACAATTATCACCTCCGGCGCATTTCTCCGCCAACAAGTGAAATCCACGCGCATTTTGGTCAAACACTCCGTCATAGACTGGAAAAAAAGGAGGTTTTAAAGCATATGTTGTCCGGAATATGGATGGTTTGTCTGCACACGTTATATCTTGCGCTGCGCGTCAGCGGTCCCGGATCATTTCCGCCGCCGTTATCGGCGCAGGAAGAGCAGGAATGTCTGGAACGTCTCGCCGCCGGCGATCCGGATGCACGCGACACGCTTATCGAGCACAATCTGCGCCTTGTGGCGCATGTGATCAAGAAATACTATGCGCCCGGCGTCGATCAGGACGATCTGATCTCCATCGGAACCATCGGACTGATCAAAGCGATCTCGTCCTTTTCTCCCCAGCGTGGTGCCCGGCTTGCAACCTACACAGCAAAGTGCATTGAAAACGAGATTCTGATGTTCTTTCGTGCCAAAAAATCCCGTGCAGCGGAGATTTCGCTTTCCGAGCCAATCGACGAGGATCATGACGGCAACACGTTGGCTTTGATGGATTTATTAAGCGTAGAGGATGATCTTGCCGATGATCTGGACGCACGCGACCGCATTCTTGCACTACGCCGCTGCGTTCGTCGTGAGTTGGACGAACGCGAGCAGCAGGTGGTCATCCTGCGTTACGGTCTGTTCGGCCGCGGACAGGAGCTTCCCCAGCGTGAGATCGCGGCGATGCTGGGCATCTCGCGCAGCTATGTATCGCGCCGCCAGTAATGTAAACGATGCCCGGAAAGCCTTGAAAATACAGGCTTGTCCGGGCATCAGTCATGTTAGGGTAGCGCCGCCGTTATTGTAAACGGTGAGAAATTAAGGAAAGTAAGCGGCCATTCATCAAAATTATTGGGGCAACTCAGGGATATACTCGGATAAGATAGTAATAATTTGCTCTCTTACATTATTAGGATTTCGTTTCATCAAATTGATTACACGCTGAGGGTAGTCATTTCCGTGAAGCCCAAACCGACTCCCAATTTTTTTGCTCAAGTCCTTAAAATTAAAAATCTGTAAAATCTCTTTTGTTGTATGCGCTGAATCAAACTGCTGCTGCTTTTCAGCATAGAACACAGCGATCTTGACTTCAGAAAAATCAGCATCCAAACATCCTTTTACTTCAGATGGAGTCAACTGTTTATCGGAGAAGTTTTTCAGCGTAAGTTGATGGTTGACTTCCTTGATAAATGCTTCACCAATTTGATTCGCCTTGTTTTGTGTAAAAAGTGTTTGAATAAAATCCTTTGCACTCTGTGCCGCTCCTTCAGCGCACCCCAACTGTTCAGCCATCAAGTCCAATAATTCTGGTACGACGAAAAGGTTTTCAACTTCGGCAACATCAAGACAAAACACACCATCCTCTTGGAGCGCAGTAATTTCTGCTTCTGTTCTAAAGTCCCGATCAACAATGCCATAAACATCAATTGCATTCAATTTTTCATATGCACGTTTTGATTTTACAAATTTTACAACATCCTGACAGCCGCCGCAAGGGATTACATGGTAGCCTTTATCGCGGAACACTTCTTGATATAAAAAGTGATCGTAACTGTTTTTTTCTCCTTCCACAAATAAAATCTTTTGCCGAGTACCAATTACCTCATATAATAAATCATTTGGCAAATCAGAAAAATCAGCAATATTTAAAAACTCATACTCCCATGTTGTGCCGTTATAGCTTTTAATCCATAAAACATTTTCTGTATTGCGAGATAAAGCAAAGTTCAAATCGTGAGTAATGTATACAAACACACAATCTTGTCTCAGTTCCTCTAACTTGTCCCAGAGTTTATCTACAATTGCTTTATGGATATGTAATTCTGGTTCATCAACAATCAAAATACTGTTTGGCTTCAAAACCAGGACTTGGCAAATCATATATAACATGACTCGCTCACCATCGCTCATTTCTTTTCCGTGATAACGTACCCCGCCATGTTCTACATGAACACCGTTACCACTTAAATCAAGCTTACGATGGGGCAGTAATTCGTTCCAAATTTTAGTAGCACTTTCAACAACAGTTGTAATAGGGGCAGGCCGCTCGCTGCCAGCTTTAAATGCAATCGTATCGGCTTCGTGCGCATTCTGTAACTGCGAGTTATTTTCGGCAAAGAGGAGAGAGAGTGCTTTTTCATAATCATCTAATAATCCTGTTACAGGATTACGGCCAAAACGATAATTCACCTTACTTGCGTACATATCTGGATGTCCGATGAACAATGATTTAGTAGCACTATCAAGATCAAAAATAGAAATAGACTCATTGATTGTAAGTGATTTTTGGGCAGAAATTCTGTGAATTAATAATGACTGCTCCTGATTCCAGGTATTATATTTTTCGTCGTTTAATTCTTCAATTTTCGTGCTAAACCGGGTTTTTCCCGCACCGTTGGCGCCAAGTACAACTATAGGCTTACCTTGCTCAAAAGTTATTTCCTCATTGTTTGGAAATTTCACCTTGATTCCCATTTAATTCCCCTCCAAGTTATTTCTCCATCCGTAGTGCAACTATGACAAATATTAAATCTTTAATCGGTATGCCCAATGGCCGCTCTCGTGGTATTTTACGAGCTTTTCATCTGCAACGAATTTTGCTAAAATCCGATTCGCCGTAGCAGCGGACACACCGCATAGTGCCCGCACATCTGCATTCATGATAAACTCGTGTGTCTCCAAAAACTTCTCAATTTGTTTCCATCGTATCGTTGTCTTGTCCATCGGCTCATCACTCATTTCACCACTCGTGTTGATCGCATCAATGAGCGATGCTTTGATGGTCGAGAGCATGAACTCGATGAACACCGTGGACTCTCCGGCATCATTGGAGGCATTGATGGCTGCATAGTATTCCGGCTGGCGGGCGTGGATCATGGACTCCACCGGTAACCAGGCAAAGGTGGGATTCCATTTGGAGAGCAGCAGCGTATGCCACAAGCGTCCGATACGGCCATTGCCGTCTGCAAAGGGATAGGGCCGCCGGATCATCGTATTTGTGATTTCAAAAAGATTTTTTCGTAAATTGCAATAGCAAGTTGCAACAATCCAATCTCAAGCGGCGCGTGGAGAGGGAGGAAGCGGTAGCTCACGCCGCGTAAATCCGGTCGAGCTGCGCTTCAAA
>SVMB01000119.1 GCA_015067675.1 Oscillospiraceae bacterium | reverse complement strand
GACTTCTTCACCGTTCTGGACAGCATGAACACCAATTCCCAGACCTCTGCCAACATGGGCTTCTCTCCTGACACCGCTCCCATCGAGAACGAGATCGCTGCCTTGGCCGCTGTTATCGCCGAGTACGACGATACTCTGACCACCGGTATGCTGCCTGACATCGCTCCTGTGCTGCAGCAGTTCAACGACAAGCTCAACGCCAACGGCGCCGAGAAGGTCGTTTCTGAGATGCAGACTCAGCTGGATGCCTGGAAGTCCGCTCAGTAATCTGACTGAACATACTGATAGGTTAACTGCATAAGCTAACTTTAAGCGGTACGGCCTCTGGCTGTACCGCTTATTCTATGGTTAAAAAAGCGCATCGGATGATTCCGATGCGCTTTTTGCGGTATATGAACTTAAACCTGATAGACCGTGACGCCCTTGGCGCGAATAGCTTCGATCTTGTCGGCGGGAGCCTTGGTGTCCGTGACGAGGATATCCACGTCCTCGATGCTGCCCATGTGCACGAAGTGCGTGGCGCCGATCTTGGAGTGATCGGCGATGACGATGATTTGCCGGGCTGCCTGGATGAGGGCGAAGTTAAGGTCGGTTTCATAGGGATGATTGTTGGTGATGCCGGAATCGGCGTCAATACCGTCGAGGGAGAGGAAGAGCTTGTCGATGTTATACTGCTCCAGCTGCTTGATGGCCTGCACACCGTAGGTGGCGCCGGTGTCAACGCTGAGATTGCCGCCGATGAGCACGGGTTTGACCCGGCTGAAACGCCGAAGCTCGTGAGCGATGTAGATGGAGTTGGTGACGGCGATGATGCTCTTGGATTCATCAAGCTGACGGGCAACCTGCATGGTGGTGGTACCGGTGTAGAGCATGATGGAGTCGTTTTCTTCGATCAGCGTAGCTGCAAACTTGCCGATCTTCTCCTTGAACTCAAGGTTTTCGACCTCGTCCGGATCAAATCCGCCGGAGATACGGTCATCGCGCAGCACGGCTTTGCCGAAAAGACGCTTGACAACGCCTTTGCGCTCCAGATACATCAAGTCATTGCGTACCGTAACGCTGGAAACGCTGAAACGATCCTTGATGAAATTGACGTCCAGTTCTTTTTTCTCTTTGATGAGCTCCTCAATACAGGCGCGTCTCTCTTCGGTGTTCATGGGGTCATACTCCTTTTCTGCCGCGTATAAACAATACTATCATACCATTTTTTAAAAGAAAATGCAATAGAAAGTTATCACTTGCCGTGATTTTGATGTTCGGATAAAAACAATTCTTCGATATTCAGTTTTTTATTGACAAACGCTTTACGATGGGTTATTATTATAGATAACAAGAGCTACATCTTGTGAAGAAAGTGTTTAAAACGAAATGCAAACGAAAGATGAACGAAAGCTACATCGAATTTTAGCGTGATGAGTCAATCGTGCATCAAGGAGGAATCCGCTATGGAAAGGCATTATCAGCTGCGTACAAACGGAGACGGCGAGCGTCCTGCAGTCATGTGGGCGTGGACTGACCGGGTCAATGCCGAGGATATCGTCTACCAGATTCATAAATTCAAGGAAGGCGGTATCAATGAATTCTACATCCACCCCTCATGGACGATGGAGATTGATGACTACCTGTCTGAACATTTCCTGTCGCTGATTAAGCTTGCGTGCGATACCGCCGAGAGCCTTGGAATGCGCTATTCGGTCTATGACGAGTACGACTGGGCTTCCGGCATCTGCGCCGGTAAGGTCCCGGAGAAGTACCCTGAGGCGCGTATGACGATGCTGCGCTGGTACCGTAAGGATGCGCAGGCCGGTGAGCCGCTGGAAATCTGGTTCCGGCATGAAGTGCTGGCCGTTCAGGTGCAGTATGCTGATAAACAGCGCAAGCGTGAGGACATAACCGACCGGGTTCGTATCGAATATTTTGCCGACGGCGCCGGCGGCCGCGTTCTTTGGAATAATGAAAACTGCTGTACGGCAAGCGTCTGGGTGTTCTGCCGTCACTATCCGGAAGCCATTGGCGCCGCTGGCAAGTGGGCGCCGTTTACCAATAACACGGCGGGCTTTACCGATACTTTGAATGCTTCTGCTGTCCGGCATTTCCTTGAGATGAACAACGAAGCCTACAAGAGTGCCGTGGGGGATCGTTTCGGTTCGACGATCAGACGTCTGTTTACCGACGAAACCTCTATGTCTCCGGGCTCTCTTGAGATGACGCTGGATTCCCGTCCCTGGTCTGCCGTAATCGAGGAGGAGTTCTTAAAAGAACACGGCTATGCGCTGCGCGAAAATCTTATCGCGCTGACCGAAGTCTCCGACTCCGATGACGACATCCGGGTGCGTCATGACTTCCGCAGCACCTGCACCAGGCTTTTCTGCACGGCATATCTTGACCAGTGCGCCGACTGGTGTCACGAAAACGGCATCAAGCTCACCGGTCATATGAGCGGCGAGGGTGTGCTTTATTACCACTCCATGCAGATGGGTGATTTCTACGAAGCGCTCAGACGCTTTGATATTCCGGGCGTTGATAATATCCTGTCAAAGCATTACATGAATGTCCCGTCTTTTGCCTTTGAGACGAAGATGCTGGCCTCCGTTGCCAAGTTTACCGGTAAGGACAGCACTATGTGCGAGACCTTCTCCGGCAGCGGCTGGGATCTGACATTTGAAGAAGCCAAGCGCATCATGAACCGCCTGATGTCTCTCGGTGTCAGTTATATCATCTACATGACGGCGTTTTTCTCCATGAATGAAGGCCGCAAGAATTTCCCCATCGGCTATCCGCCGAGCCATGGCTATAACAATCCGATGTTTCGTCACTACAGTGCGATGACGGATTACGTAGCGGTGCGTTCCTCTCTGATGACTAAGACCAAGCCTGTTGGTCGGGCTCTGGTGATGATCCCGCAGGTGGATGCCTGGGTACATACCGCGGACAGCCTCTACACCGGGCGACTCAACCGCAACTGGCAGAATGCTACGCTTGCCCTGCAGAAGGCAAACGTGGAGCATGACATCTTCTTTGAGCCGCTGACCGCGGAACTGGAAGTGAAGGATGGCAAACTGCATCTTCGCGGTTATACATACGATACAATTGTGCTGCCGTATGTGCGCTGCTCCACGGAAAGCTTCCTTGACAAGCTGCTGACATTTGCCGCACAGGGCGGACGCATCGTGTTCGTGGATGCCCTGCCGTATCTGGCAGCCGATACGGGCAAGCATTACGATTTCGCGCCGTACTGCCAGTGTGACGGCAGCTATTACGGCGAATCGGTGCCGCAGGGAAGTGTTGTAAGCGGCACGGTTATGCAGATCCGTACCGGTTCTGAGGCGGCGTTTGACTTTGACCGTTACCGTGATGACCTGTCGGCCTTTGTGCGTGCCGGAAGTACTGCTGAGCCTGTTGAAGCCATGGATGTCCCGCAGGGTGTGTACCTTGCCGGACGCGAAGCAGAGGGCCTTTATTGCTGCATGATCTGCAATGATACGGATGTGTCTCAGACTGTAACGCTCAAGATCAATGCCGATGGCAAACTTTCGCTGCTTGAGGGTATCAAGCTCCGCAGCTTCGACGATGCCGATGGTTTTGTGAAGCTGACCGTCGCACCGCACGATATGCCGGTGCTGATACTGGCGGATGCTGATGTCACGATTGACGGCGTGGAATCTGCTGAGCCGGAAACGCTGCCGAAAGGCCGTCAGGAGGAGATCACGCTTGACACCGGCTGGCGGTTTAAGACCGAAAAGTACAATATGCTCCCGCTGAAGATGAAGTATCTGGCGAAAGCGGAACCCTGCGGATGCCTTTCCGATGAACTGCAGGCCAGGGCTGCGGACATTCAGGTGCCTTATGCCAGTCAGGAGTTCCCGGCAGGCGAAGGACTTCGCTACGGCGACGGATATGCTGCCTTTGCGCGCTTTGAGATCGCCGAAATCCCGGATTATCTGGAACTGTTCAACGAGGTTGTGGACGACGGTGAGCTGTGGCTCAACGGTCATCGCCTGACCGACTTTACAAAGGTCAAAGAGTGGGGAGTACGCGACTCCGTGACCGAGATCACCCCGTACGTCAGGGTTGGCACGAATGTTCTGATTATGGTAAACCGTATGCCTTCCTGGAAGGGACCGCATCAGATGCCGTCGGCGGTGGTGCGCGGCGCGTTCCGGCTCAGAGACGGCGCAATCGGCGTTCTCAGCGATGAGATCAAGCCTGCCATGTATACCACCCAGGGCTGGCGGTACTATTCGGGCGATGCAAGCTATATCGGCAGCTTCAGGCTGGATGAAAAACCTGCCCGCGTCATGATTTCGCTTGAAACCGTGGATGTAGCGGAGATCATTGTCAACGGTGCATCTGCCGGAAAGCTTTACTGGCAGCCCTATGAGATGGATATCACCCAGCTCTGCCATGAGGGCGAGAACAGCCTTGAACTGCGCCTGACGTCCAATATGAGCCCGACGATGGTGGTGGAAGAGGTTGTCCTGATCCGTCAGGGAGTTTCCGAATACCGCGACGAGGCGCCGGCACAAAAGGCGGGACTTTTCGCGGCTCCCCGCTTGACGATCACGTATATTTCCTGATACAATGTGTCTGTACCTCGTTAAAATGAGTTTTCATTCCTACTTCATATACGAAAGGGAATTGCTGCTATGAAACATGAAAAGCTTCTCAAAGGGTTTCTGACCCCCCAGCCTGATTATCGTCCTGTAACCATGTGGTTTATCGGCGACAAGCTGGATTGCGAAGAAATCACAACTCAGCTTGAAACATTCAGAGCCAAGGGTGTCAACGAAGTGTTCTGGAACCCGACCGGTGGCTTCCTGGACGACTATTTAAGCCCTGAGTACTTTGAATACGTCAAGCATACGGTTGCCGAGTGTAAGCGTCTGGGCATGTCTTTCTGGATTTATGACGAGTACGAGTTCCCCTCCGGCATTGCCGGCGGTAAGCTTCTGCGCGATCGTCCCGATCTGCGTGCAAAGGTGCTCTGCAATGAGAAAAAGGATCTCAACCCCTCCATGCAGATTAACCGTCAGTACATCAAGGGAAAATTTGAAGGCGCATACCTTGTGTTCATTGACAGTCCCAAGGAAGGCGCGATTGACATCAGCGCCGATATGACCATCGAACCCTGCGGCGACGGTTTCTACGCAAGCTACCGCAATCTTTACGGCGCGGGTGTCACGGTACATATTATGAGCTCCCGCCTGCAGCATTACGTGCTGTCTGCCGCGCAGGGTGCCCGTTTCTCCTGGTGTCAGGAGGGCTACATCGATGCACTGCGCGAGGAAGCTATGCGCGCCTTCATCGATTCGACCCATGAAAAGTATAAGGAAGCTGTGGGCGATGAGTTCGGCAAGACCGTCAAGGGTCTCTTCACCGACGAAGTCTGTGTTGCCGATCCCCATGAGATGGGCTTTGGCAAGGTGCCGTGGAACGACGAAATTGCTGAGCGTTTCGAGAAATGCTTCGGTTATTCTCTCAAGCCCTGGCTCTACTGCCTCGTGCAGAAGCCTGTGACGCCGCAGGAAATGATGGTACGCTATCACTTCTGGCGTCTGCTCACCGAGCGCGTACGCGACGCACATATCAAGCAGGTCTATGAGTGGTGCGATGAGAATAACCTCCTCTATACCGGTCACTTTGACGGCGAGGAATCCCTGTTGTGGTCGATGATCCAGTCCGGCGATATCTTTGATCTGATGGAGTGGCTCCATGTGCCGGGTATCGACGCCATCTACACCAGAAAAAGAATCGATGACGAGGACTTCAACACGGCCGGTAAGGTTGTATCTTCCTGCGCACGTTACTTTGACCGCGACCGCATCCTCTGCGAGACCTTCACCGGCTCCAGCTATAAGCTGCGCTATGACGAGATGCAGCGTATCGCTAACCGCCTGCTGGTGCTTGGCGCCAATATGATCCAGTACATGGGCTCTCATTATTCCATGGACAATCAGCGTAAGTCCTGGAAGCCCAGTTTTAACTACAATAATACCTTGTTTGAGCGTCTGGACGTGATTGGCGACTACATTGCCCGTATCCAGTACGTTTCTGCCCAGTCAAAGCCCGCCGGCCGGGTGCTGGTCATGTGCCCCCAGTCCGGTGTCTACACCAATTACGATGCAATGAACGGCGCTTTCGGCCGTGACCGCGCCGCATCGGATTTTGAACGCTACGATATCGGCTACGCCGGTATTGTCAATGCGCTGCTGGAGCTCAACATCGAGTACGATATGTTCTCTGACTGTATGGCGTCCAAGGTTGACACCTCCGGCGGTAAGGCCACGCTCTACGGTGCGGAATATGATGTGGTGGTCCTGCCCAATGCCGATGATACCACTTCCGCCGTCATCGATATGGTCAAGCGTTTGCAGAAGGTTGGCACGAAGGTCGTGTTCATCGATGCCCTGCCCAGAACTGCTGTTGATAACGGCGTGAGCGTGTCTCCCTTTGGCCAGACGCCCGAAAGCGGCGATCTGCGCTGTGTTGGTGAGAATCTCTGGTACCTCGGCGAGAGCTTCGAAGGTAAGAAGAGGGGTCAGAACGATGCCTTCAAGGCAAAGCTTGCAGAAGTCATCGGCCGCGAATACCGCACGCTGGATATCCGCCACAACGGCGGTATCTACACCGGCCTGCGTACCGCAGAGGATACCGGCGTGGTCTTTATGTGCAACGACGCCCACGAGCCCCGCTGGGCCGAGATCGCCTGGAAGCCCGGTATGCAGCTGTTGGATCCCGAAACCGCCAAGTCCGTGGCGCTTAACCCCATCGGCGACCGTGCACGGATCGAATTTGCACCCCATCAGTTCTATATCCTGCTTTGCGAGGCATCCGATCTCGTCAGTGAAAAGAAGGATCTTGATACAAAGGTCAGCCGTGTGCTTCTGCCGGCGTGCGGCTTTACTGCCAATGACGGCAATATCCTGGCAGCCCGCTGGATGTACGCGCCCTGCAAGTATGATGGCGGTGCCATTGAGCTGCCCGAGGCCGATGCGTTCACCCTGCTTGACATTCAGGGCGTGCTGCCTCCCAAACACAGCATTCCCAGCACCACCGGTGTTCTGGTGTTCGACTTTGACGCCGAATTTGTGCCCGAAAAGCTGCGCCTGATCGCAGAATACGCCAACATCCTGCGCTGTGAGCTCAACGGCGTCCGCATCGACGACCGCTGGAGCAAGTGCCGCCTGTGGGGCCCGAAGGACGCGGATATCGACGTGGCCGACATTGTTAAGACGGGTCATAACCGCCTCTGCGTGGTCTTTGAGACGCCTGATTTCCCCACGCGCTACTTTGTACCCTTCGTGATGCTCCGCGGCGACTTTGAAACCGACCGTGCCAACATCCTGTCCAAGCGCGGCGAATATGTGGCGGCGCCCATCAACGAGCAGGGCCATCCTGCTTTCTGCGGCAGCGGCAGCTACGTGTTCAGGACGGTTCTTTCAGCCGAAGAAGCGGCAGAAACCGCAGCCATCAGCGTGGATTCCAACGATGCTGCCGAGCTCATTGTCAACGGCAAGTCTGCAGGCGTGCGTCTGTGGAAGCCCTTCTGGTATAATGTTGAGGGACTGCTCGCCGAAGGTGAGAATACCCTCGAGTTTAAGATGACCCTGCCGATGCACAATCTTTTCATGGAAACCAGCTACTGTGCACCCGATGGAGAAGCACTTTCTGTGGGTCTTACCGGCGCTCCGCGTCTTGAGATTAAGGCATAAACTGCACATTCGGAATCATCCCCACCGCTGTCATCAGATCACGGCAGCGGTGGGGAAATACCCTTTTTCGGGGGAGAAACAGCATGACAAAGAAACGTACCATCATGGCCATTGACCTGGGAGCTTCCAACGGACGCTGCGTACTGGGCGAGTGGGACGGCAAAGTCCTCAACGGCCGTGAAATCCTTCGCTTTCCCAACGGCCCCATCGAAACTGCCGACGGCAGACTCTGGTGGGATATCCCGTTTATTTTCAATAAGATCAAAGAAGCACTTCGCATCTGTGCCGCCGAGGGCTGTGCACCGGAGTGCATTGGTATTGACAGCTGGGCGCAGGACTTTGGCCTGATTGACCGAAACGGCCTGCCGCTGACCATGACGCGCTGCTACCGCGATACGTACACCCAGGAACTCTATGACCGTTTCATGGCGGAGAAGGGTTCACAGTGGCTCTTTGACCGCACGGGTACCAGACCATTCAACGGCTCGACACTGTTCCAGCTGGCTTCTCTGCGGCAGCAGGCGCCTTCCATTACGTCGGCGGCATCGCAGCTTCTCTATGTTCCCGGGCTGCTCAATTATTTCTTCAGCGGCGTGCCGACATGCGACTGTACCCTGTCGTCATTCTCTGGCATCTACGATAACCGCCGCCGCTGCTGGAATGAGGAGATCATCCGGCACTTTGATCTTCCGGCTGTGCTGCCGGAGGTGCTGATCCCCGGTCAGATTATCGGCGAGCTCAGCGAGAACATCGCCCTTGACTGCGGCTGCAGACCGAAGATTGCCCTGACTGCCGGTCACGATACCGCAAGTGCACTCTATGCTGCGCCTGATGCTGACGATCCCGAAACCCTGCTCATCAGCAGCGGTACCTGGTCGATGATGATGTGCACCACCGGTGGTATTGTGGAGCTTGATGCCGAAAACGATCCTTTCTCCAACGGCCTTGGCGCTCGAGGCGAGACTATTATGACCCGCGGTATGACAGGTCTGTGGATTTTCCAGCAGTGTAAGAAGCGTTGGGAGATGGAAGGCCGCTTCCCGGGCTATGCAGCGCTTGAACAGTACGCTGCCGAGCATCCCGCGGAGAGCTACTTCGATGTGGATGCCCCCGAACTGTCCCGCGTGACCGATATGGAGAGCACGATTGCCAGACTCTGCCGCGAAAACGGCTTTGCTGCTCCCGAAACACCTCATGAATATTACAATACCATCCTCAACAGCCTTGCCATCACTTATGCCGGCGCAGTCAAACGCTTCGGTGAGCTGACCGGTACGCCCAAGAAGCGCATCCGGCTGCTCAGCGGCGGCTCCAAGGATCCCACTCTGCAGGCGCTGACCCGCCGCCATACCGGCTGTGAGGTCGTCACGGGCCCCGTGGAGGCATCCTGCGTTGGTAATATGATGCTGCAGCTTACGGCGATCGGCGAATGTGCTCACGGCGAACGGGTTCCCGTTGCAAGAGATTTCTAACGGCTAACGGAGGTATGAAAATGCGTATTGCAGAAAAAATCGCATTTTCATACCTCCGTTA
>SVMB01000118.1 GCA_015067675.1 Oscillospiraceae bacterium | reverse complement strand
CGAAGGACAGGTCGGGGTACTCCCGGCAGAGGGCTTTGATGGCCTGATAGATGGGCATGAGCTTGTCAAAGCCGATGAAGGGCACGGCGTTTTGTACCCGGTCGTCGTGGACGTCAAAGGCCATGATGTTGGAGACGCCCACGGAGTAGAGCTGCTGCAGGGCTACCGCGCAGTCAAGACTCTCGCGCTGTACCCGCCGATCCTGCCGTGCAGCGTAGAGCAGCGGCGAGATCACACTGATGCGCGCGGCCTTGCCGCCCACGGCGGAGATGGTGCGCAGCAGATCCATGTAGTGATCGTCGGGGGACATATGGTTTTCAAAGCCGTGGAGCCGGTAGGTCTGGGCGAAGTTGCCCACGTCCACGATGATGTAGACATCCTTGCCGCGCACGGATTCGCCGAGAACGGCCTTGGCGTCGCCGGTTTTGAAGCGCGGCAGCTCCACGTCGATGATCGTTACCGCCGCGTCGTCGGCGATCTGACCCAGACAGTCCCGGATGCGCCGGGCGTAGTCTCCCATGCCGCGCAGGGGCAGCAGAACGATCTCTCCGAAGTAGAAATTGGCGCCGGAGAGTGCGAAAAGTCCCTCTTTCTCGTCGGAAAGACTGACACGGCGGGATTTCTGCATGATGGGACTGCCGCCGCTGAGCAGCTTGTCCGCAGTGGTACCCAGCAGCTTTGCCAGATACAGCAAAACGCCCGCGTCGGGGAGATTGTCCCCCCGTTCCCACTTGGATACCGCCTGAAAGGACACGCCGAGCCGGTCGGCAAGCTCCTTTTGTGACCACCCCTGCGATTTGCGCAGGTGCTGGATGTACTGCCCGGTTGCGGGATTGTTCATGCGACCACTCCTTTCTCTGTACAAGCTGATGATACAGCAAATGAGCCGCGTGGACAATAACGGTCTGCGCGAGATTCCTCTATATTTGTAGAATGGCGGGATTTATGCCCGGTTGAGGCTCTCAAGCTCTTCGTCGGTCAGCATGAGGTCGCCGCCTTCCAGGTTTTTGAGGAAATAGTCCACCTTTGACGCGGAGAACAGCGGTATTACCCGGGGAAAATCCGCGCAGCGGTGCAGTGAGCACATCCAGGCCACCACCAGCGCACTGGCCGTGACACCCTTTTCCCGCGCCATCTTCCGCACAAAGGCGAGCCTGTCCCCCGCGATGTACTCATCGCTCAGCCGGTCGTCGCGCTCGTACGCGCCGTGCAGCAGACAGGAATAGCTCACCAGCGGGAGATTGCGGGCGCAGAGATAGCGCAGCCGCTCACGGCCCACCGGCTCGTTGAACTTAAACTGCGGCGCGATCTCCATGCGGGGATGCAGATAGGTGAAATGCTGCTGATGAACGGTGTAGCCGGTGAAACCGTGCTTTTCGGTTACGTTTTCGGCTTCCACCAGCCGCCAGGTGTCGAAGTTGCTGGAGCCAAGGAAGCGCACCTTGCCCTTCCTCACCAGGGAATCAAAGGCCTCCATCGTCTCCTCCATGGGAGTCGCCGGGTCGTCGGTGTGGGCGTAGTAGAGATCCAGATAATCCGTGCCGAGCTTGCGCAGACTCTCGTCGCACCAGTGCTCGATCTGCTCTTTTCTAAGACCCGCGCCCTTGCCCTTGCGGTCGTAGCCCACCTTCGTGGCAAGGATCATCCGGTCGCGGCAGCGACGCTGGCGCAGCCACTTGCCCAGCAGCAGCTCGCTTTCGTCGCCGGTGCCGATCCAGTGGGAGTAGTTGTTGGCGGTGTCGAGGAAGCAGCCGCCCCGGTCGCGGTAGGCGTCCAGTACGGCAAAGGCGTCGGACTCGGAGACGGCGGTGCCGAACATCATCGTGCCCAGACAGATGTTGGAAACGGTCAGACCGTTGGGAAGCGTGATTTTCTGCATGGCTTGCATACCTCTTTTGGCAGGATTTGTACAGTTACAGTATACCACACGGCGCGGCGAAAGGAAAGCGGAGATCGTCTGATTCTGCAGCGCGGTTCTGCTGTTTCCCCCCTGGTACAGCTGTTCTGACCGCAAAATCGGGAATAATCGCCGCCAAAACGCGAAAATCTCCCTTGACAGCGCCCAAAAGATTCTGTATAGTGACAACAGAACCGTTTATTATCATCATCTACAGGAGGAATCTGCCATGTCTCAGACGCTGAAAATCGGATATTTCGCCCACTGGTTCCGTCCCCATTACGCATTCGTGGACTTCCTGCAGGAGCAGGGATTCGACGTCACCAAAATCGACTATTCCCAGCCCGGCTACCTTGAGCCCTTTGACGTGGTGCTCATCGAGCAGAACGGCTTCAACGATTATATCGAAAACGATGAGAGCTATATCCAGGATTGGGTCAGCCGCGGCGGTATTCTGCTGTTCATGCATCAGGATTATAAGCGCTGGGCGCCCTACTTCCTCCCCCATGCCGAGGTGGGCTATACCCAGCTCATCCACCGCCATATCGAGACCATCAACGGCTTCTCCTGCGCCGCCGACCCGACCTTCACCGAGGATGATACTCCCTACCGCATCTACATGATGCCCTGGATTGAGGAGCCCGGCCGCCGCCTCTTCTCAGAACCGGAGATCATTACCCCCGACGAGATGCTTTTCTGGAAGATCAACGTCGATACCTTCGGCATTATCCGCTTCACCCCCGAGCAGCCGCCCTGCCAGACCGTGCGCACAGCCGCCGAGTCCTGCTTCCTGGCAGGCCCCGAGTGGGAAATCCTGGGCTCCTACATGGATCCCGCCGTGCGCGACGGCGCACTGATCCTGCGGGCAAAGTACGGCAGAGGTATGTTCTTCCTCAACCAGATTCTCTTCCCCGAGGAGCTCACCCCCGACGCCGAGCGCTGCCTTTCCTTCTGGCGCAAGTACGTCAAGAACCTCTTTGCCTACTGCGCACGGTTCAAAGCCGGTGAATCCGAGGAGCTGCCGCCCAGAGCGCCTGCCGCTCTTCCTGAGAAGAAGAACTACAAGATGGCGATTCACATGCATGCCCTCGACTGGTACGGCACCGATTCCGCGCCCGGCACCATCAACGCCCTCATGCGTTACATGAACTACGACATCTGCTCCCTCGGTGTCAAGGATAATGCTCCCTACAACGGAAAGCTCGACACGGCCAAGTATTCCGACGACCGGGTGCTTTTCCTCGACGGTCAGGAGTATCATCCCTTCAACTGGAACGACAAATACGACCACCTCAGCCACAACACCTACCACATGCTGGCCATGGGCATCGACCCCGACGCCTACACGCCCCGGTACACCCGCAGCTTCTTCTCCGACGCCGAGATCGCCGACTACCTCCGGGAGGCGGTGGACTACGTTCACGCCCACGGCGGCGCGGTCTGCGCCACCCATCCCAACGTGGGCTACTGGCACGACTACGATTTTGACGCGGTGGACCGCGAGCCGCTGTCCCCGCTTTCCGGTTCTCCCATCGAGGAATACTGGCTCTCCGGGCGGCGCATTGCGATGATGAACTCCGTGGATCTCTTCGGTGCGCGGCGCATTCTGGACAATCCCGCGGTGAACTTCCTCTACTTAAAGGGCGAAAAGCCCTGCCGGGACAGCATCGTGCGCGCGGTGCGCGAGGGTCACACCATCGCCGCCGGCGGCTTTGACGAGGCTGACGTGACGCTCTCGGGCTTTGTCCCCGGCGACGAGGTACCCCGTGAAACCGCTGCATCCGGTGTGTTATCGATTCACGCGGAGACCCTGCGGGGCCCGGTACGTGCTTTGCGGGTATACTCCGGCGCGGATGTGATTTATGAAGCGGCCTTTGAGGGTGACTCCGGTGTACTGGATACGGAGATTTCTCTTGTCGGCAAGGCGATTGGGGGATTTATCCGTGTGGAGATTGAGGGATTAAACGAGCACTGGCTTTGCTGCACGACCCCCTTCTGGGTAATCTGAAACTTTTCGGCGGCACCCCGCAGCTCGATCTTTCTGTAACTGAAAAGCCTCGACGCTTTCCCTCAGAACCCTGTGGATGTAACTGAAAAGCCTCGGCGGCTTGAGCCTGTCATTGTGTTCTGACTCAGACGCCCTGTGCCCTTATGCCGGGCACCCCGGCACCTACTTTCCGCTTGTACGGAAAGTAGGCAAAGGTACACCAGGGGTACAGAAAGAAGACGAATCCTATCGTCAGGCCGCAGCACCCCTGGCCCCCCCGACGTACTAGCGACCATCGCCTATGAACTTCACTTAACCAGGTTAATGCCGATCACAGCACCCGGGCAGCATCCTCGGTGCTAGTGAGCCCTCACAGCCCAGGTGCTGTGAGGGGAACTAACGTGGTTACAAGCACTTCATAGGCGATAATCCGCCGAAATCTAGGCCGGGGACCGGGGCATGACGCGGTATCGATCGATCAAAACTGCTTGTAGGCCCCGGCGGCGCTCTTTGCCTACTTTCTCTCGACGCAGAGAGAAAGTAGGCGCGGGGTGCATGCGCAATGCACAGGGCGTAACAGTCAGAACACGTTCTGATAGAACAACGGAGAAAGCGCTTTGCGCTTTCTCTTTAGCGAACTGCAAACGCTGGCGTTTGCAATGTTCGCGGCTCCCTCCGCCGGAGGAGAACACACTCACAGCTACATCCGGAGGGTTCCACGGGATAGCCCCGAGGGCATCAAAATCTGATAACTTTATTCATAACTTTTTTCAGGAGGAACTTGTAATGGCTTACTATCTCACCGATTATTCTTTCCCCGTGTTTCAGGAACTGGTCAAAACCGCCCCTACTGTTATCCTGCCGATCGGCCTCATCGAACAGCATGGCCATCACCTGCCGCTGGGTACCGATATCTTCAACGCCGAGGAACCGGTGAAGCGCGCGGCCGATCAAATCAACGCCTTCATCGCCCCCGGTCTGCATTACTGCTTCTCCGGCGGCGGCATCCGCGGTACCATGAACGTCAATCCCCAGCTCTTCGGCCTGATGGTGACCAATATCTGCGAAGAGTTCGTCGGCATGGGCTTTCGTAATATCATCATCATGCTGGGCCATGGCGGCACGGAGAATATCGAGTCGCTGAAGCTGAGCCTGCAGCTGTTCCTGCGCGATGAGAGCCGCCGGGATATCGCCGTGTGCATCTGCGGCCTGGAATCCGATACCTTCAAGGCGCTGAGCTGTAACGATGACCCCGAGCGTGACTTCCACGCCGGCAAGGGCGAGACCTCGGTGATGCTTTACTGGCATCCGGAGCTGGTGCATCTGGAAAACCTCACCATGGACGAGCCTGAGGTCGCCAGGAATCTGCGCAGCGATCAGGACTGGTACGCCACCTGCAGCCGCGCCTATGATCATCCCACCGTGGTGGAGCGCGTGGTGCAGCGCGAGGAGGTTAAGGTCGGTGTCATGGGCTTCCCCGAACAGGCCAGCGCCGAGCTGGGCGAGACCATCTGCGGCGAGTGCGTCGAAAGCCTCGTGGAGCTCGTCAACGGCCTCAACGCAAGAGCGTAAAGGGCTTCCCGTATTCTCCCTCTCAGTCAAATGAACCGTGGCGGTTCATTTGCCAGCTCCCCCATAGGAGGAGCCAAGCTATAGCCCAAAATGGTTCTTCCGTGGATTCGACGGAGAAAGCTGCCACGCCGCCTGTAACGAAGCCTCTTTTAGCCGTGGCTTGCCTCTCCCTTTGGGAGAGGTGTCTCGTGTATGCACAGCATCCACGAGACGGAGAGGGCTAAACTCAAAACTTTTTGCCGATATTCTCCCAACTTTGCCGAAATTGCCGTCAATTGTACTTTCACTTGACTATTTTTGTTTGCTGTGCTATCTTAAACTTGTGTAAATCCCCAATTTTGATCTTGTGAGGTAATTGCTATGTCTGTTAAAGTCGGTATTCTCGGCCTCGCCCACGGTCATGTGATGACCTACGGCAAAAAGTGGATCGAAAACCCCGCATGGGGCATTGAACTTGTCGGCGCGTGGGATCATGACGCCGAGCGCCTTGCCAAAAACACCGAAACCCTCGGCATTGCTGCCTATGAGACGCCCGAGGAGCTGCTGGAACTGGTGGATGCCGTCGTCATCTCCTCCGAGACCTCCTTCCACGTCACCCTCACAGAGCTTGCCGCCGCTGCCGGTAAGGATATCATCTGCTATAAGCCCATGGCGCTCACCCTTGATGAGGCCGACCGCATGGTCGAGGCCGTTGAAGCCTCCGGCGTGCGCTTCACTCTGGGCTATCAGATGCGCGTGGATCCCCAGAACATCAAGATGAAGGAGCTGGTGCAGTCCGGCACCATCGGCGAGATCTGCCACTACCGCCGCCGCCACGGCCTGTCCGTGCATATGTGGCCCGGCTTTGAAAACGCCTGGCATACCCAGGAGCACTATAACCGCGATATCTTTGCCGACGACTCCGCCCACCCCATCGATATGCTCAACTGGCTCTTCGGCGTGCCGGAGACCGTCTCCTGCGAGATGACCACCATGGCCAATCTCAAGATCAAGAATAATAACGGCGTTGCCCTCTTCCGCTACGCCAACGGCCTCATCGCCGAGATCACCTGCTCCTTTACCTGCGTGGCCTCCGAGATCACCACCGAGATCTACGGTACCCGCGGCTCCATCCAGCAGTACTACGGCGATGCGGTGTCCACCCGTCTGCCCCGTCCCGAGGGTCAGCCCGGCCTTAAATACTACGTCAACGGCGATGAGGACTGGACCGATTCCGGTATCGCCAGCCCTGCCGCCCACGGCGAGCGCATTGCCGCCCAGGGCGAGGTCTTTGCCCAGTTCCTGCGCGGTGAGCGCGGCCCCATCTGCTCGGTCTACGAGGCCCGCGATTCCCTGAAGATGGTGCTGGCCTGCTACGTCTCCGCCCGTGAGGGCCGTCGTGTGCGCATCGACGACATCGACCTGTATAACGTCCTGTAAAGGTATCGCCTCAGAAGGGACGCAGTATGAACCTGACCCATACAAAGCTGAACGTGGGGCTTGCAAAGCCCGTGCGCATCCTGCATACCACCGACGTTCATCTCACCTTTGCCGATGAACATGACACGCCGGAGCATCATGAGCTGATGGTTCGGCGCACCGAGACCTTCCGGAACAAGGACGGCGTCTCCGACCGTACGCCGCTTGTGTGCTTCAAGGATGCGCTGGAGCTTGCCCGCCGCGAAAACCTCCTGCACGTGTGCACCGGCGACGCCATCGATATCCATACCCACGGCAATCTTACGATCTTCCGTGAGCTCATCCAGGGAGAGGATCTGATGTTCTCGCCCGGAGGCCATGAGCACCAGCGGGTCTGCGTGCGCACCATGGAGGAGCCCTATCCCTACTGGGAGACGATCCGCCCCAAGCTTGAGCGCGAGCTTTCCATGTTTAACCTGTACTTTGAAAGCCGCGTGATCAACGGCCTCAACGTCATCACCGCCGACAACAGCCTCGACTACTTCCCCCGCCGTACGGTGGAAGCCTTCAAGAAAGAGCTTGAGCGGGGACTGCCCATCATCGTCTTTTTCCACGATCCCATCTGGGACCGGCTGTTGAACTTGACCGAGCCTTCCCATCCCAACATCCGCCTGACGCCCGAGGATTACCGTGTGAGCCATGAGATGATTGATTTACTGCTCAATCATCCGCTGGTCATCACCACCTTCGGCGGTCACGGACACTGTGACGAGGAACGGGAATTGGGTGGTAAGGTCCACTACATGACCGACGGCCTCTTCCGCGACACCGCGCGCCTCATCGAGGTCGTCTGAGCACGGCATTTTCTGTACAAAATAGCCTGTAAAGTAACCGCCCCGGAACAGGAAGCTGTTCCGGGGCGGTTTTGTGCTGCGAAAAGGGGCCGGATGCATCCTGCGATGTATCCGGCCCGGTGTTTTAAGAAATGGTCAGTTGTCAGCTGAGGTGAATGCTGTAGCTTGCAATGCCGTCGCCATGGGCGGAGACGGTGACATAGGTAGCCTCACCCTTGGCAGGCGTCCAGCTCACGGTCCAGATACGCTGCACACCCACGTCCTCATAGGTACGGGTGGAGGCGCCGTTGGAAACCGTTACGCTGTCGACATTCTGGCTGGTCACAACCACCAGCTTGCGGATGCCGAAGGCGGCGCCGGAGTTATCCTGGCTGACAGAGTAGATCACGGGGGTACCGCTGTACTTGGCAGTCAGGGTCACGGTCTTGCCGGAGGTGCTGACATAGTCATAACCGTTGCCGGCGGCCTGGACATAGCCCACATAGGTGGCATTCCTGGAGATGCGCACCTGCAGCGTCCAGATGCGGCTGGTGCCGCTCATGGTGTAATTGGTGCCGGAGGTGATGACGCTGCCCTGCTGATCCACCAGACGCACGCTCTCGGTAACGGCATTGGTGGTGATGGTCAGGGTCACGATGTCACCGGCGGAAACGCTCACTTTGTCGGCAGTGACGCTGTTGACGGTGGGAACTTCACGGTAGGGAGCAGGCTGCACGTCCAGCGTGAAGCCGGAGGGCGTGGAGGTGTAGCCGGAGGAGGTGCCTGCGTAGACGAAGTACTGCACGCTGCCGGAGGTGGCGGGCACCAGGGAGACCGTCCAGATACGGCCCAGAGCGGTGTCGGAGTAGCCGCCGGAGAGCTCGGTGACGGAATTACCGAAGATGTCGGCGATCTTGAGGCGGGTGACGGCGCGGCTGGTGGTGACGGTGGCGGTCACGGGCTGACCGACGGTGGGACGCAGAGGCGTCACGCGCACGTCGCTGATGGAGAGATCAACCGCGGGAGAGGACGCGTTGAGAGTCAGAGCGCTGTACTGATCGCTGTAGACGCTGCTGTTGGCGGAGGTGCCGTAATAGATTCGCAGATTCTTCTGACCGGCGGTGAGGATGGTGCACTCAAACTTCCAGACGCGCAGACCGCCGGAGGTGGTGTAGGAAGTGGTGGTGGCCAGAGGATTGCCGGAACCGTCGGCGAGCTTGAGGCGGCGGACGGTGGAATCGGTGGTGACGGTGATGACCACGGTATCACCGACACGGGGATTGTAGTTGCTGGCAGTCACGCTGCGCACGATCGGGTTCTTCTCGCCGATGGTCAGGGTGATGGTGCCGGTGATGTCCTCGGAATAGGACTGGGAAGAAGAGGCTGCGTAGGCGTAGATCTGGGAAACGCCGGCGGTTTCGACCTTGAGGGTGAACTTCCAGACGCGATTGTCACCGGAGGTGGTGTAATCGGAGGTTTTGGTCTTTTCGGCGATGGTCTGACCCAGGGCATCCACCAGCTTGACGCGGGTTGCGAGCTTGTTGGTGGTGACGGTGATGGTCACGGTGTCGCCGACCTTGGGAGCCTCAGAGCTTGCCTTGA
>SVMB01000010.1 GCA_015067675.1 Oscillospiraceae bacterium | reverse complement strand
ACCGGTCACGCCGCTGCGGCCATCGCCGGCAACGGTCAGGTCGCCCACATCGCCTTCCGCGTCTTTGACGCCTACGGCGAATACTTCATGCGGGAGCACAAGCGTCTGGTGCAGCAGGTTCTCGAGGCTTTCATCCCCAACAAGAGAATCCGCACCGAGAAGCTCAACTCCACCGCCCGCGTCACCGCCTGCGGCTGCGACGAATTCACCCTCGTCAACTGTAAGGTTGATTATCCCGAAATCCGCAACCATATCGGTATCGTGGAAGAACACACCGTCCAGGCGGCCGGGGCCAAAGTCAGCCTCTTCGGAGAATACAAAGCCGCCTGCCTGCTGCCCTGTGAAACCCCGCTTGATATGACCTTCGAAAACGGGTACACCACCGTGACGCTGCCCGAATTTGAGGCCTTCACCATGATTCGTTTCGACAAGTAAAGGAATAGACATATGCCGTTTTTTGGGTTCCGGGGAACCGGCCCTCCCCATTTGCCGAAAAATCCGACTGACTGATTTTTTCCGGCAAGGGCCGGAAATACCTGATTAAAAAAATATTTTACGGAGGTACTACCATGTCCAGAATCTGCATTCCTGAGTACGAATATGCCGAGCGCATCAAGAAGGCCGCCAAGGCTGTTGCCGACGCCGGTCTCGACGTCATGATCGTCAACTCCACCGAGTCCGACTACGCCGACGTCCGTTACTTCTCCGGCTTCTGGCCCCTGTTCGAGCGTGCCGGTGTTGCCATCGCCGCCAACGGTGATGCTGCCCTGATGTGCGGCCCTGAGAGCACCATCTTCTCTGCCGACGTCTCCCGCATCCAGAAGATCTATCCCTCTCTGAACTATCGTGAGAGCGCCAACCCCGCGTATCCCGAGTTCAAGAACAACACCTATCGTGATACCTTCAAGGGTATCGGCGTCACCGGCGATCACATCAAGATCGGTATCTCCGGCTACCTGACCACCACCGCCGTCATGATGGACGCTCTGCGTGCTGACTACCCCAACGCCGAGATCCGCATCGTTGACGAGATCATGGTCGGTCTGCGTCAGATCAAGTCCGAGAACGAGCTGGCCTGCCTGCGCGAAGGCTACCGCATCGCCGAAATCGCCACCAAGGCCGTTATGGAAAAGCTGCGCCCCGGCGTCACCGAGCTTGCCATGGTCGGTATTGCCCAGCAGGCTATCTATGAAAACGGCGCCGAGTACGAAGGCCTGCCCATGTACGTTTTCTCCGAGAAGTCCACTTCTCACGCCATCTCCCGTCCCGGCTACCGCGTCATCAACGACGGCGACCTGGTTCAGCTCAACCTCTCTGCCAAGATCGACGGTTATTCCTCTGCTGTCGGTATCCCCGTGTGCGTCGGTAAGATGAGCGCCGAGAAGCGCCGCTACGTCGAGTTCTGCCTGCAGGCTCATGACTGGACCACCGCCCAGCTCAAGGCCGGCATCCTCGCCTCCGACGTTGCCAAGGGCTTCTACAACCTCTACAAGGAAAACGGCTACGAGTCCAACTACGTCTACGGCCCCTGCCACGGCACCGGCCTCATCGAAGTCGAGGCTCCCTGGATGGAGACCAGCTCCAACTACATCCTGCAGCCCGGCATGACCTTCCAGGTTGACACCTTCCTGTCCGCTCCCGGTTACGGTATGCGTTGGGAGAAGGGTATCGTCATCCGTGAGAACGGCTGCGAGAGCATGTGCGCCCCCATCGGCACCATCTACGAGCTGTAAGTTCATCTTTTGCATCCAAGCTGCTGCCGGGCAGGCATTCCTGCCCGGCGGTGTTTCCAAATCTACGAAAGAAGGCTGCTGTTATGCGTCTTGAATACTTAATGTCCGGCGATCTCGCCCGTATCAAGGAAGAAAAGATCCCGATCGTTATCCCGATCGGCACCATGGAATACCACGGCCCTCACTGCTCTCTGGGCTGCGACACCCAGGTCTGCATCGGCCTGCTGGACGAACTTGCCAAGCGTAAGGAGATCGTCATCGCGCCTCCGGTCTGGTACGGCGTCGCTTCCTATGCTGTCGGCGGTCCCGAAAACGGCACCGTTCACATCGACGTGGATGTGTATGAAAACTACATCTACTCGATCCTGAAGTCCATGCTCTACGGCGGCTTCAAGAACATCTACATGATCATCCATCATCAGTTCGAGGAAGGCAGCTTCATGCCCATGACCCTCGCCTGCATGAAGGCCGCCAAGAAGATCACCATGGAGTATCTGGAAGATGTCCGCGGTCAGGGCTGGTGGGGCTCCAATGAGATGGCCAGCTACTATGAATCCCTCGACGGCGATGACAATCCCTTCAACTGGATCAAGACCATCCCCGCCATGGCTCCCTCCGTGCAGCATGCCACCGGTTACGACCATGCCGGCAAGTACGAGAGTTCCATCCTGATGGCGCTGGATGCCGAAGCCGTGAAGCTGGAAAACATCCCCATGTCCGACGCCTGGTTCATCCAGAGCGCCAAGGAAGCCTCCACCGAGCTGGGCCTTGAGATGGTCAAGCTGTCTGTGGACGAGCTGGAAAAGGTGATCAAGTAAGCGGTTTTGACCGTGTATACCGGGGAAGGCCGCGCTTTCCCCGGTATTTTTACGCCGCAGTGTCCATTATTTTTTTGCACAAGGAGCGCTGTTTTATGACTTCTCAGGAATTCTTTGCCCCCTTTATCAACGCAGGCCGTCCCTTCACCCTCAAGCTGCTTGGCGACTCCATCACCCACGGCGTCGGCGGCACCGGCTTTGAACAGAACGGCGAACCCATCACCCCCGGTTATGCCCGCAATCCCGACGGCTACTGCTGGGCAAATCAGCTGCGCGATTACATGGCCGAAAAGTACAACTGCACCGTCATCAACAACGCCTGCACCGGCACTACCATCGAGTTTATCCTCGAGCGTTTCAATGATCTGGTCTCGCCTGACGACGACGTTATCCTCTGCGCCATTGGTACCAACAACCGCCATCAATACCTGCAGCACGCGCCCATGCGTTCCTCCGATGAGCAGGCTGAGCGCGTCTATCAGGGCATCCTCAAGCTCCACGAGCGCTTCAAGGCTGCGGGAATCCCCGTGCTCTTCATGGCCAACATTCCCGCCGATCCCGAGAACGAACTCAGCCAGATTGAGTACCGCCGCCTGATCCATATGGTCGATGTCAACGCCCAGTACAAGCGTGCCCAGAAGGTCTGCGGCTTCCCCCTTTACAGCTTCTATGACACCCTCCCCGTTTACGCCGCCGAGCACGGTCATACCACTTCCTACTATCTCTGCGACGGTCTGCACCCCAATGATGCCGGTGAGGATGCCATGTTTGAGCTGCTCAAGGAAGCTCTCGGCGTTTAAAATCCATAATATCCGCTTTCCCCCGAAAAAAATTTATTTGCCAGCGGAACATTTTGCCGGAAGCATGCGTCTATTTGTATAAACGCAAGTTTCCGGCTTTTTTCTGCATTTAACTGCACTTTCAGCCATAAAGCGGTTCTGTTTTGTAGCGATCGATGGGGCAGATCCGCGAATTTTTACCACAGGTTCACACTTGTTTTGAATTTTCGGCAAAATTTAGCTTGCACTTTTGGATTTTTTACGGTATACTGTATTGGTGAATACACGAGAGGGGATTTCCATGAAAAAATTGCTTTGTCTGGTCCTTGCGGCCTTTATGATTTTCAGCCTGGTCGGCTGTACCGGTAATCAGGTTCCTTCCAAGAGCACTACGTATACCGTTCCCGCCACGGTCGGCGCCGGCGATACCGCCCTGTCCGACTTCTTCGGCGGTAAGGTCAGCGAAAAGCTCAGCGGCTATGCTCCTGTTCTGTTTTCCTTTGCCATCGCGCTCAACGAGTATCCCGAGGTTCTGACCCAGACGCCCGACAGCAACTTCGGCTGGGCTTATCTCTACAATATGCTCGCCGTCTACGATCTGCGTCCCTCCGGTGTCACTGCCTCTGAAGGTACCATCATTGCTACCTTGGAAGCCGTCAATCAGCTCCAGTTCGATACACTGGGCGGCAAGCTCTGGATCGCCCCCGGTGATGATTATGTCGATCGCGTTACCTACTCTCCCGTTGATCAGAAGTTCACCTGCGTTGATGCAGATGATTCCAACTTCGCCTGCGAGATTACCGCTGCCTCCCTCAACGCCGATACCGGCTGCGCCGATATCACCGTCACCGTCACTGCCGACGGCACCACCACCGGTTATATCATCTCCATGCGCGCTGACAAGGATTCCGCTTACTCCTATGTAATCGCAACCTTCGCCGCCGCATAAATTATCATTGACCGCCAAAACCGCGTCCGAAACCTTTCGGATGCGGTTTTTTGTCTCTGCATCCCGCCTCACCCCGCCGAAATCGGCGTAAAGTATCCCTTCTCCGCAGAATATTTTTCGCAATCGGCAATTTATTCAAAGAATCCTCTTGTTAAGACGCGGAATATGGTGTATAATATAGAGTGAGTTGATATGTTAACCATATCGGAGGATGTTGGGAGGACGTAATACATGGCGCAGGTAATCGTGATCGCCTCAGGAAAAGGCGGCACAGGAAAGACCACGCTGACTGCCGGCCTGGGAACCGCACTGTCCCAGCGCAATCTGCGCTGCCTGTGCATCGATGCCGACGTAGGCGTACGAAGTCTGGACCTGACCCTGGGCATGTATGACACCGCGCTCTTTGATTTCACCGACGTCGCCGAGGAACGTGCCGCGCTGCAGGATGCCATCGCCGTGCATCCGCGTTTTCCGCAGCTTCAGCTCATCACGGCTCCCATGAGCCGCGCTCACATTGCGCCCGACGCGCTGCGCCGCGTCACCGATGCCGCCATCCGCGCCGACGTGGCCGACTTCATCCTCATCGACGCCCCTGCCGGACTCGGCGAGGATTTCCGCCGCGCCGCCTATGCCGCCGACAGCGCTATCGTTGTCTCCACGCCGGATATCATCAGCCTGCGCTCCGCCGACCGTACGGTCGCAGCGCTGGAGGAGATGGGCTTTCAGGATTTCCGTCTCGTCGTCAACCGTGTGCGTCCCCGGGTCATCGACCGCAATAACACGCCCAACATCGACGACGCCATGGACATGGCCGGGTTGCCCCTGCTGGGGTATGTTCCGGAGGAGGAAAGCGTCCTGGTTGCAGGCGCACTCGGTCAGCCCGTACTTGATAACCGGCGCTCTCTGGCAGCCGCCGCATTCCGCAACATCGCCGCCCGTCTGGACGGTGAAGAAAAAGCTTTATTGCGTATATAGATCACCGAACAGGAAGGAAAGAGGGATTCAATGAACATTGCCTTGATCGCACATGACAAGAAGAAGGAACTGATGGTTCAGTTCTGTATGGCCTACTGTGGAATTCTGTCCAAGCACCAACTGTGCGCCACCGGAACCACAGGCAAACTCGTCGCCGACGCTACCGGTCTGAAGATTGACCGATTTCTTTCCGGCGCCCAGGGCGGTGATCAGCAGATCGGCGCCCGTGTCGCCTACAATGAGATCGATATGGTCATCTTCCTCTGCGATCCTATGACCACCGGTCACGAGACCGATGTGCACGCTCTGCAGCGCCTCTGCGACCTGCACTCCGTCCCGATTGCCACCAACATCGCCACCGCTGAAATGCTCATTCTGGGCCTTGACCGCGGCGATCTGTCGTGGCGTGATATTGTCAATCCCAAGCGCCCGGCCCGGCCGCGCAGCTACTGATTAACCACCGCAGCTGTAAGCATTCCGTTTCGCATTCAATTTGCATCATTTTATACATTAAGAGGCTGTTTTAACAATGGAAAGAATCAAACCCAGAACCTTATCCGGCTTTATGGAGCTGCTGCCCCAGCAGCAGATTCTCTTTGAAAAGATTCTTGCGACGCTCCGCGAGACCTATGAGCTCTATGGTTTCACGCCCCTGGACACCCCCGTCATCGAGTCCAGCGAGATCCTGCTTGCCAAGGGCGGCGGTGAGACCGAGAAGCAGATCTACCGCTTCCAGAAGGGCGACAGCGATCTGTCCCTGCGTTTTGACCTGACCGTTCCGCTTGCCAAGTACGTGGCGCTCAACTACTCCCAGCTCTCCTTCCCCTTCAAGCGCTACCAGATCGGCAAGGTCTACCGCGGTGAGCGCGCCCAGCGCGGTCGTTTCCGTGAGTTCTATCAGGCCGATATCGATATCATCGGCGACGGCGCTCTGGATATCTCCAACGAGGCCGAAATCCCCTCCATCATCTATCGTGCCTTCACTTCCCTGGGTCTGCAGCGCTTTAAGATCCGTTTCAACAACCGCAAGCTTCTCAACGGCTTCTTTGAGCTGATGGGTCTGAAGGATTCCGCCGCCGGTATCATGCACGCCATCGATAAGCTGGACAAGATCGGCGCCGCCAAGGTGCGTGAGATCCTCGTGGACGACGAGGGCATCGCCGCTGACGCTGCTGACGAGATTCTGGCTTTCATCTCCGCCGAAGATAAGCTCGGTACCCTCCAGCGTTATGCCGGCCGCAGCGAGATGTTCGACGAAGGTGCGTCTGAGCTGCGCATTGTTGCCGAAATGATGCAGCGCTACGGCATTCCCGCGGATCATTTTGAGATCGACTTCACCATTGCCCGCGGTCTGGACTATTACACCGGCACAGTTTACGAGACGATGATGCTGGATCATCCCGAGATCGGTTCCATCTGCTCCGGCGGCCGCTATGACCATCTGGCCGAGCACTATACCGATAAGGTTCTGCCGGGCGTCGGCATCTCCATCGGCGTCACCCGTCTGTTCTACGTTCTGGGCGAACAGGGCTACCTCAACGACGCTATGGGCGCTGCCCCTGCCGACGTTCTGATTCTGCCCATGGGCGACACCCTCGGCGAATCCATTGAACTTGCCTCCACCCTGCGTGCTGCGGGCATCCGTACCCAGATCAACAACGAAAAGAAGAAGTTTAAGGCCAAGATCGGCTATGCCGACAAGCTCCATATCCCCTACGTCATCTTCATGGGTGAGGATGAGGCAAAGGCCGGTATCGTGACGCTGAAGAATCTTGCCACCGGCGAACAGGCGGGGCTCTCCGCCGAAGACGCCGCCAAGACCATTCTTGCCGGTCTCAATACCACCAACACCGTCATCGTCGAGCCCAAAAAGGACTAATAAATACACATACGAGGAGACAAAGCACCATGATGCAGTCCCGTACCCATAATTGTAACGAACTCCGCGCGGAGCATATCGGCCAGAACGTCAAACTCTGCGGCTGGATGGAAAACGTCCGCGAGGTCGGCGCCGGCCTTGCCTTCGTGGTCCTGCGTGACTTCTACGGCACCACTCAGGTGGTCGTGGAAACCGAGGCCATGATGGACATCATCAAGTCCCTGAACAAGGAAACCACCATCTCCGTCGAGGGTGTGGTGCGCGAGCGCAGCAGCAAGAACCCCAAGCAGGCCACCGGCGACATCGAAGTCGTGCCTGAAAAGATCGAAGTGCTGGGCACCTGTCAGCACAACGAGCTTCCCTTTGAGATCAACCGCAGCCGTGAGGCTGATGAGATGGTGCGTCTGAAGTACCGTTATCTGGACCTGCGCAATCCTGCTGTCAAGTCCAACATCATTCTCCGCTGCCAGGTGGTCGCCGAGCTGCGCCGCCTCATGACTGAGAAGGGCTTCCTCGAGATCACCACCCCCATCCTCACCGCCTCCTCTCCCGAAGGCGCCCGTGACTATCTCGTTCCCGCCCGTAAGCATCCCGGCAAGTTCTACGCTCTGCCCCAGGCTCCCCAGCAGTTCAAGCAGCTGCTGATGACCTCCGGCTTTGACCGTTACTTCCAGATCGCCCCCTGCTTCCGTGATGAAGATGCCCGCGGCGACCGTACTCCCGGCGAGTTCTATCAGATGGATATGGAAATGAGCTGGGCAACCCAGGAAGACGTTCTGAGCACCCTCGAGGACGTGATTGTTCCCGTTTTCAAGAAGTTTGGTAAGTACGAGCGCGTTTCCGCCGCGCCTTTCCGTCATATTCCCTTCAACGAAGCCATGGAAAAGTACGGTTCCGACAAACCCGACCTGCGCATCGACCTGGAGCTGCAGGATGTGAGCGAAGTCGTCGCCGGCTGTGGCTTTGGCCCCTTCGAGAACGCCTGCGTCAAGGCTGTCGTCGTTCATGACTTCACCCAGGCCCGTAAGTGGATCGACAAGCTGCTCTCTGACGTCGAAGTTCAGACCGGCAACAAGGCCTGCTGGGTCAAGGTTGACGAAAACGGCAACCTCACCGGCGGTATCAGCAAGTTCCTGGCAGAACGTCAGGATGCTTTCAAGGCTGCTCTCGGCCTGAAGCCCGGTTCCTTTGTCTGCATGGCCGCCGGCAAGAAGCAGGCTGCCCAGAAGACCGCCGGCGTCATCCGTACGATGCTCGGCAAGCGCGTTCCCGGCCACTTCGATGAAGATCAGTACGCCATGTGCTGGATCGTTGACTTCCCCATGTACGAGATGGGCGAAGAATCCGGTGAGCTGGAATTCTGCCATAACCCCTTCTCCATGCCCCAGGGCGGCATGCAGGCGCTGCTTGATGCCGAAGGCGACATCGATAAGCTTCTCGCCATCAACGCAAACCAGTATGACCTGGTCATCAACGGCTACGAATCCGCATCCGGTGCCGTGCGTAACCACAGCCCTGAGATCATGATCAAGGCCTTTGAGATGGTGGGTCTGGGCGAAGACGATGTTAAGGCCAAGTTCCCCGCCATGTACAACGCTTTCACCTACGGTGCACCGCCCCATGCCGGCGCCGCCCCCGGTGTTGACCGCCTGATCATGCTGCTCACCGGCGAAGAGTCCATCCGCGAGGTCATCACCTTCCCCATGAACCAGAAGGCCCAGGACGTCATGATGGATGCCCCCTCCGCCGTCACCGCTCATCAGCTGGAAGAGCTGCACATTGCTCTTGCCGTCGAAGAGGACGCCGAAAACGTCTGATTGATCCCCAATCCGGATCAAATAACCCCCGGGAGGTCTTGATATGACCGTTAAAAAGGCAATCATTCCCGCAGCCGGTCTGGGTACGCGTATGCTGCCCGCTACAAAGACCATCCCCAAGGAAATGCTTCCCATCGCCGACCGGCCCTCCATCCAGTATATCGTGGAGGAGGCCATTGCCGCCGGCATTGAGGATATTCTCATCATCACCAACCGCTCCAAGGCAGCGCTTGAGGACTATTTTGACTACCATCCGGAGCTGGAGGAGCGTCTGGCCCGTGCCGGACGTGACGCCGACGTGAAGTTGGTGCGCAGTACCGCCGATATGGCAAACATCAGCTTCGTGCGTCAGAAGGAAACAAAAGGCCTCGGCCATGCGGTCTGGACCGCCCGGCATTTCGTGGGCAATGAGCCCTTCGCCGTGCTGCTGGGCGACGACGTGATCACCGGCGAGCGTCCCGTCATCGGACAGCTCAAGGAGATAGCCGACCGCGAAGATGCACCCGTCGTTGGCGTGCAGGCCGTCAGCCTGGATGCTATCGGCCGCTACTGCTCGCTGGACGTGGAGAAAGTCGCCGACCGCGTCTTTTCCGTGCGTGATCTTATCGAAAAGCCCAAGCCCCATGAGGTCTACTCTCCCTACGCGATTCTGGGCCGCTACGTACTCACGCCGGATATCTTTCCGATTCTCGAGAATCTCTCCCCCGGTTACGGCGGCGAGATTCAGCTCACCGACGCACTGGCAAAGCTGGCCAGTCAGCGTCAGATGCTGGCGGTGGAATTTGAAGGACGCCGGTTTGACACCGGAAGCCTCGAAGGCTATCTTGAATGTGTCATCGAGCTGTCCCTGCGCAATCCCCGCTGCGGCTCCTGGTTGGCAGAATATCTGAAAAACAGGGCAAAAACACTGTAAATTCACCCGATATTATCAATTGTATTCTGCACCGTTTCGGTGTATAATATGTACAACAAATAAAACAGGAGGATCATCACCATGGTCATTACCAAAGACAGCATCATCGGCGAAGTTCTGGATGCCGACATCGATACCGCGAAGTTCTTCTTTGAAATCGGTATGCACTGCCTGGGCTGCCCCGCTTCCCGCGGCGAGACCATCGAGCAGGCCTGTGCCGTTCATGGCACCGACGTCGACGAACTCGTTGCCAAGCTCAACGAGCATTTCGCCAACAAGTAATCACTGACAACACATCTGAGGCGGGGCGGGATCCATCCCGCCTCGTCTTTCTGTATCCGGAGGTGTCATATGGCCCAACGTCCGCTGTTTACGCTTTCTCCGAGACTTGCCTGCATTGCAGACTACATACCCACAGGGGCAGCGCTTGCCGATGTGGGCTCTGACCATGCCTATCTGCCCATTCATCTTCTGCGCGAAGGTAAAATTGTCCGCGCCATTGCTTCCGACATCAGCCAGCCCTGCATTGTGCGCGCCCGCGCCAATGCCCTGCGCTACCGTGTTCCTTCGTCCATGCTGGACGTGCGCCTGTCGGATGGCCTGAAAAACATCGCTCCCGACGAGGTCGATACCATCGTCATCGCCGGTATGGGCGGTGAAACCATCGCCGATATTCTGACCGCCGCGCCCTGGGTGAAGCAGGGAAAGCTTCTCATTCTCCACCCCGCGTCCAAGGCTCCCCATCTGCGCCGCTGGTGCATGGAAAACGGCCTGGGCGTGGTGGATGAACGCATCGTGAGGGAGGGACACCGTCTCTATCCGATTCTCGTGGTGCGCGGCGATGCGCCGGTTCGCTGCGATATCCGGTATACGGCAGCCTCCGCGCCTGTGTGGGCATCCAATGACGAGGCAGCCATCGAGTATCTGCGCCGTCAGAGGCTCTATCTGTCCCGCGAGCAGGACAATCAGGCAGAAAACGCCGCCATCATCGCGGCTCTGGACGAAAGGTTGGGAAACACATGACTGTACAGGCTGTATTTGACCATATAAACGCCCGTTTTCCGGTAAGTTCGGCCCTTCCGGGCGACAATATCGGCATTCTTGCCGGAGATCCGGCGGCGGAAGTCACCCGTGTGATGCTGGCGCTTGACTGCACCCCTGCCGTTGTGCAGGAGGCCGCCCAGATGGGCTGCGTGCTCATCATCACCCATCATCCGCTGATCTTTCGTCCGCTGGGCAGAGTCAATCCCGGCCATTTCGTGACCGATGCGCTGACGGCACTGCTGAAAAATGACATCGCCCTCATTTCCATGCACACCAATCTCGACGCCGGCGCTGATGGCGTCAACGATTGCCTCGCAGCCGCCCTCGGACTGCAGGATGTGGAGCTTCTCCCCGACGCCGAGGGGATCGGCCGCATGGGTACACTGCCCGAAGCAATGGACGGAGATGCCTTCCTGCGCCATGTCAAGGTAAGCCTTGACGCACCCGGACTGCGCCATACCCCCGTCACCGGTGACATCCGAAAGGTCGCCGTTGGCGGCGGCGCCTGCGGTGACTACTGGGAGCAGGCCGTGGCCGCAGGCTGTGACGCACTGGTGACCGCCGATATCAAGTACGGCATGTTCTCCTACGCCGCTCATGCCGGGCTTTTGCTCATCGACGCCGGTCACTTTTCCACCGAGAACACAGTGATCGAACCCCTTGGTGAATCGCTGCAGCAGGCATTCCCGGAGCTTATCTTCTTTATCAGCGCCGTTCACGGCGACGTAACCTGTTTTGCGTAAAGGAATGAACCGATATGGCTTTTGATACCGTATGCCTGCGGGCAATGATTGCGGAGCTGACCCCCATCCTGGAGGGTGCAAAGATTGATAAGATCCAGCAGCCCACCCAGGACACGCTGCTGTTCTCCCTGCGTACCTACGAGGGCAACCGCAAGCTGCTGCTCAATACCGGTGCCGCCGGTCCCCGCATCCAGCTCACCCGCGCCTCTTTTGAAAATCCCGCCCAGCCGCCCATGTTCTGTATGTTCCTGCGCAAGTATTTGCTGGGCGCCCGTATCACCGGCGTTTCACAGCCCGGAGGCGACCGCATTGTGGCGCTGGAGCTTGCCTGCACCGATGAACTGGGCGATGCCTCCCGCCGCGTGCTGCAGGCGGAACTCATGGGCCGTTACTCAAACCTGATGCTGCTGGACTCCGACGGCCGCATCATGGACTGTCTGCGCCGCGTTGACGCGGATATGTCCCCCGTGCGTCAGATTCTGCCGGGGCTGTTCTATCGCCTGCCCGCGCTGCAGGATAAGTTCACGCTGGAAGCGTCCGACGAAGAGACGGTGCGATCCTGTCTTGCTGCCGCCGACGGCAATATGGCCGCCGACAAGTATCTGCTGGCGCACTTTGCCTGGCTCTCGCCGGTGATCTGCCGGGAGCTTGTCTGGCGTGTCTGCGGCTTTACAAACGTGAGCATGTCCGAGCTCGACCGGGATGACCTGGCAGCGCGGATTATAAAGCTGCGCGAGGACGTACTGGAAGGCCGCTTCAAACCCACCATGCTCACAGAAACCCGCCGGGATGCCTCGGGCCGTGAGCAGCAGGTGTGCGTGGACTACAGCTTCATGCCGCTTCTGCAGTTCGGCACAGCCCGTGCCAACACTACCGCCGAGAGCTTCTCCGGGCTTCTAGATGACTTCTACGCAGCCAAAGAAGCCGCGCAGCATATGCAGCAAAAGACCCAGGGCGTACGCAAGGTAGTGTCCAGCGCCCATTCCAAGCTTGCCAAAAAGCTTGCCGTGCAGCGGCAGGAGCTCAGCACCGCCGCCGACCGTGAAGCGGAAAAGCGTCTGGGCGATCTGATCATGGCAAACATCTGGAAGCTGTCCCGTGGCATGAAGTCCGCCGTCGTGCAGGACTTCACCGACCCCGAATGTCCCGAGGTGGAGATTCCCCTGGACGTTCGCTGGACGCCCCAGCAGAATGCCCAGCGGCACTACAAGCAGTACACCCGTCTCAAGCATGCCGAAGAGATGCTGACGAAGATGATCGCCGACGGCGAACAGGAGCTTGCGTATCTGGAAAGCGTACTGGAAGAGCTGACCCGCTGCGAGTCCACCGCGGAGCTTGCCGAGATCCGCACGGAGTTGTGGCAGAACGGCTATGCCTCCCAGAAATGGGCCACCGGCAGCACCAAAAAGCAAAAGGACAAGCCGCTGCCGCCGCTGGAATTTACCAGTTCCGCCGGTATGACCATCCTCGTGGGCCGCAACAATCGTCAGAATGAGCAGCTCAGCCTGAAAACCGCTTCCCGTTCGGACATCTGGTGCCATGCCCAGAAGATCCACGGCTCCCACGTCATCCTCGTCTGCGAGGGTCGGGAGCCCGACGACCGCAGTCTCACCGAAGCCTGTGCACTGGCGGCGTTTTACTCTTCCGCCTCCGCATCGGACAATGTCCCGGTGGATTACTGCCAGGCACGCTACGTCAAGAAGCAGCCTGACGGCAAAACCGGCATGGTTCTCTACACCAATTACTACACAGCCTACGTCACCCCTGCCAAGCCGCAGAGTCAGGTCTGAGTGAAAGGAGGCCTCCATGATTGTACTGATTCAGGGTGCTTCCCACGCGGGCAAAACTGTGCTTGCACAGAAGCTGCTTGAAAAATATCACTATCCCTACCTTTCCATCGACCATCTAAAGATGGGGCTCATCCGCAGCGGGCACACCTCGCTCACCCCCATGAGCAGCGATGACGCGCTGACAGCGTATCTCTGGCCGATTGTGGCGGAAATGGTCAAGACTGCCATTGAAAACCGGCAGAATCTGATCGTTGAGGGCTGTTACATCCCCATGGACTGGCAGAAATCCTTTGATGAGGCGTATCTTCCCCATATCCGGCATATCTGTCTTGCGATGACGGAGGACTATATCCGCACCCATTACGCCGACATCATGGCGCATGCCTCCGACGTGGAAGCACGCATGGACGACTCCGACTGCACGGTCGAATCCCTGCTGGAGGATAACCGTGAAGTCCTGCACCGCTGCCGGGAATATGGCGTCGAGCCGCTGCTCATCGACCGGGAATACGGCGTGGACGTGGAGCTGTAAGCTGCTTTCGTTCCGGTTTTTGCACATATTCGTTCCTCTGCCTGTGCCGCTTTCTTGTGCAGGCTGTAAGAAAATCGCCGCAAATCCCATCTTTCTGCATTTTTCCTCTTGCAAAATCCGAAACAGCGTGTATAATATAGGCCATAGCAAGCAAAAAGCATTGATGGGAAGAGTAAGCAGGACAAATATGTCCCTCCAGAGAGCCGGGTCACAGGCTGAGAGCCCGGCGGACATGGTTTTGCCGAAGAACATCCCGGAGCTGCCGCCCAAACGTGAATTTTTCACCAGTAGGCGCGGACGTGCCGGCACGTTACAGCCGAGTGATGTGATAGCATCGCACAGAGAGGATCGCGCAGGCGGTTCATAAAGGTGGCACCACGGAAAGTGCTTTTTCAAGGCTTTTCGTCCTTTGTATCGAAGGGACGAAAAGCCTTTTTCATCGTTCCTTCGCTCTGAATTGGGGAGGCTGTTCCCCGGAAGGATCATTATGAAACGAAGCGGCTACTGCGGCGATTTCCGCCGCGCACACGTCGGTCAGCGTCTCACCGCCTGCGGCTGGGTCTCCACCTGCCGCGACATGGGCGGCGTGGTCTTTGTTGACCTGCGGGACCGGGAGGGTACCCTGCAATGCGTATGCAGTCTGGACACCCTCGGTGAGGCGTCATTCACCATCGCCTCGCATTTGCACAATGAGGACGTGGTCAGTATCACCGGCATCCTGCGTGAGCGCAGTGCTGACACGTACAATCCCGCCATCGCCACCGGCGAAGTCGAACTGATGGCAGATGCCATCGAGCTTCTGTCCGCCA
Source organism: Oscillospiraceae bacterium (assembly GCA_015067675.1). Lineage (GTDB taxonomy): Bacteria > Bacillota > Clostridia > Oscillospirales > QAMX01 > SIG502. The sequence goes on along the minus strand of SVMB01000010.1, from coordinate 47,535 downwards.
GCGCACCGCTGCCCTATGCCATGGATGACGGGGTCCGCGTCCGTGAGGAACTGCGGCTCAAATACCGCTATCTTGACCTGCGCACCCAGCGTCTCAGCAGTAACATGCGTATGCGCGCCAGACTCTGCTCCGCCGCCCGGCGGTATCTGGAAGAGCTCGGCTGCATCGAGGTTGAAACACCCATGCTGACCCGCTCCACACCGGAAGGAGCCCGTGACTATCTCGTTCCCAGCCGCGTCCACAAAGGCAGCTTCTACGCCCTGCCCCAGTCGCCGCAGCTTTTCAAGCAGCTTCTGATGATCGGCGGTATGGATCGTTACTACCAGATTGCCCGGTGCTTCCGCGACGAGGATCTGCGTGCCGACCGCCAGCCGGAGTTTACACAGATCGACGTGGAAATGAGCTTTGTGGAACAGGAGGACGTGATCTCCGCCATTGAAGGGCTGTGCAAAGCCATCATGCGTGAACTGAAAGGCATCGAGCTGACTGCTCCCTTTCAGCGCATGACCTGGCAGACAGCGATGGATGTCTATGGCTCCGATAAGCCCGATCTGCGCTTCGGCCTGCCGATTGTGGATCTGACAGATCTTCTGCGTGATACCACATTCTCAGTCTTTCAGTCGGTGCTCTCCCGCGGCGGCGTCATCCGCGCCATCAGCATTCCCGGCGGCGGCCATTTCTCCCGCAGCGCGATTGAAGATCTGACAGCCAAAGCCCTGCATTACGGCGCCCGGGGCATGGCCTGGATCGCCGTTCGTCCCGACGGTGAACTCTACTCGATCCTGACCAAATACCTGACGGATACCGAGATTCGCAGCATTCTCGCCGCCTGTGATACCCATCCCGGCGATTTCGTAATCTTCTGCGCCGACACACTTGCCACCGTGCGCCGAACACTGGGCGGCCTGCGGCTGGACATTGCCGACATCCTGGGGCTGCGCACCCGCGAAGCCTACGCCTTTACCTTCGTCACCGACTTCCCTGAGTTTGAATACAGCGCCGAGGAAGACCGCTGGACGGCTATGCATCATCCCTTCACGATGCCGTATGAGGAAGACCTGCCCTATCTCCTCTCCGATCCCGGCCGGGTACGGGCTCAGGCCTACGATATCGTGCTCAACGGCGTGGAACTGGGCGGTGGCTCCATCCGCATCCACCGTCAGGACGTGCAGGCACGTATGTTTGAGGCGCTGGGACTCGACCGGCAGACCATCCGGGAACGTTTCGGTTTCTTTGTGGATGCTCTGCGGTACGGCACACCGCCGCACGGCGGCTTTGCTCTGGGACTCGACCGGTTTGTGATGCTGCTGACGGGTGCTGATTCCCTGCGGGATGTCATCGCATTTCCCAAGATCAAGGATGCTTCCTGCCCGCTCACTGCCGCCCCCGACGCAGTTCCCGACGATCAGCTCGAGGTGCTCGGACTGGCTTTCAAGCAGGATTTCAATACACCACTACAGGATACGCTTCCGCAAAAGCGTAAAACGGAGGTCAACGTGAACATCGATCATATTGCAAAACTTGCCCGGCTGCGCGTGGATCCCGTACGGCGCGATGCGCTGACCCGTGAGCTCACCGACATGGTGGCGTTCGCCGAACAGCTCTCCGCCGTGGACACCACTGATATCACCCCCACCGCCCACGCCGCATCCATGGTCAACCGCTTCCGCGAGGACGAGGCAGCGCCCTCCATGTCCCGTGAGGAGCTGCTGGCAAACGCGCCCGCAGCCGAATCCGGCGGTTTTGTGGTTCCCAGAGTTGTGGAATAGGGAGGAAATGACATGAAACTGACCGATATGACCGTATCCGCGCAGGCTTCTGCGCTTTCCTCCCGGGATATAAGCAGCGAAGAGCTCACCCGGGCATATCTCGCCGAAATTGATGCTCGTGACACCGCCATCGGCGCCTATCTCACCGTCACGGCAGACGCTGCCATAGAGCAGGCCAGAGCCATTGATGCTGCCCGTGTCCGCGGAGAGGAACCAGGCACACTTGCCGGTATTCCCATCGGCATCAAGGATAACATCTGCACCCGCGGCGTGCGCACCACCTGCGCCTCCCGGATGCTGGAAAACTTCGTCCCGCCCTACGATGCCACCGTCATGACAAAGCTGCATGAGGCCGGTCTTGTGATGCTTGGCAAGCTCAACATGGACGAGTTTGCCATGGGCTCCACCACCGAAAACTCTGCCTTTCAGATCACCCGCAACCCTGTCTGCCCCGACCGTGTACCCGGCGGCAGCTCCGGCGGTTCGGCGGCTGCCGTCGCGGCTGGACTTGCTCCCATCGCCCTGGGGTCCGACACCGGCGGATCCATCCGCCAGCCCGCCGCCTTCTGCGGCGTTGTGGGCATGAAGCCCACCTACGGTACCGTCTCCCGTTACGGACTGATTGCGTTTGCATCCTCGCTTGACCAGATCGGCCCTCTGGGCCGCAGCGTGGAGGACATTTCGCTGCTGCTGCCGGTCATCATGGGACACGATCCCCTGGATTCCACCTCCGTGAAGGACGGCTATGTAGGTTCCCCCGCCAGCTATACCGCCGGACTGCGCGGACGGCGCATCGGCCTGCCCAGAGAATACTTCGGCGAGGGCCTGCAGCCGGTGGTACGGGATGCAGTGATGCAGACGGCGAAGGTCTGCGAGTCGCTGGGTGCGGAGATCGTCGAGCTGAGCCTGCCCTCCCTGACCCATGCGCTGCCTGCCTACTATGTCATCTCCAGCGCGGAAGCGTCCTCTAACCTTTCCCGCTTCGACGGCGTCAAGTACGGCTTCCGTGCTGCCGATGCATCCGACCCCGAAAGCCTCATCATCAACAGCCGCAGCGAGGGCTTCGGCCCGGAGGTGCAGCGACGGATTCTGCTGGGTACATTTGCCCTGAGTGCGGGTTACTACGATGCTTATTACAAGAAAGCCCAGCAGGTGCGTACGCTCATCCGTCAGGAGTTTGATCGGGCCTTTGAGTCCTGCGACCTGATCCTCTCTCCCGTCGCTCCCACTACTGCCTACAAGCTCGGTGAAAAGTCCGAGAATCCGCTTGAGATGTACATGGGCGACGTCTACACCGTGCCTGTCAACATCGCAGGACTTCCGGCGCTGTCCCTTCCCGTGGGTGCCGATGCCGACGGGCTGCCAATAGGCGCCCAGCTCATCGGCCCCGCCTTCTCCGAGGGCGTGATCCTCACCGCCGCCGCCCATCTTGAAAGAGCACTGAAAGGAGCGATGTGAGATGTCCGCAAATTATGAAATGGTCGTGGGTCTGGAAGTTCATGTGGAGCTGTCCACCCGTACCAAGATCTTCTGCTCCTGCTCTACCGCCTTCGGCGCGGAGCCCAACACCCAGTGCTGCCCGGTCTGCATGGGATTCCCCGGCACGCTTCCGGTGCTCAACCGGCAGGTTGTGCGCTATGCGGTGAAGGCAGGTCTTGCCGCGAACTGCCAAATCGCGCGCTATTCCAAGCAGGACCGCAAAAACTACTTCTACCCCGATCTTCCCAAAGCCTACCAGATCTCCCAGTTTGATCTGCCGCTGTGCGAGCATGGTTGGCTGGATATCACCCTCGGCGAAACGGAAAAGCGCATCGGCATCACCCGCATTCACATCGAAGAGGACGCCGGTAAACTCATCCACTCCGACGACGGCCGCACCTACTGCGACTACAACCGCTGCGGCGTACCGCTCATCGAGATCGTCTCCGAGCCAGACATCCGCTCTGCCGAAGAAGCGGTGGCCTATGTGCGCAAACTGCGGGCCATCATGCTCTACGCCGGTGTTTCCGACTGCCGCATGGAGCAGGGTTCCCTGCGCTGCGACGTCAATCTCTCCGTTCACAAGCCCGGCACGCCCTTCGGTACCCGGACGGAAATGAAAAATCTCAACTCCTTCCAGTCCATCTCCCGTGCAATTGAGTACGAATACGCCCGACAGGTTGCAGCCATTGAAGCCGGTGAGGAAATCATTCAGGAGACCCGGCGATTTGATCAGGCGACAGGCAAAACCTTCTCCATGCGCACCAAGGAAAACGCCGACGACTACCGCTACTTCCCCGATCCCGATCTGCAGCCCATTGTACTGGACGACGCGAAGATTGACGAGCTGCGCGCCTCCATTCCGACGCTGCCGGATGAGCGAAAGGCACGCTACATCCGTGACTTCGGCCTGACGGCCTACGACGCCGAGCTCATCGTTGCCCAGCGTGAGACCGCCGACTGGTTTGAAGCCGCTGCAGAAGCCACCACTTCCCCCAAAACTGCTGCCAACCTCATGATTGCAGAGGTTCTCAAGCGTCTGAGTGCGGAGGAACCGGTAATTCCCATCGCGCCCGCCCATTTTGGCAGACTCAGCGACCTGACAGCAGCCGGAAAGCTCTCCAGCACCGGTGCCAAAAAGCTGCTGGGACTTCTGTGGGAGCACGACGACGATCCCGACGCGGTTGCCGAGCGTGAAGAACTCTGGCAGCTGGCCGATCCCGCAATTCTGCGGCCGATGATGGCGAAGGTGATCGAGGACAATCCCCGCATCGTGGCCGACTACCGTGCGGGCAAGAAAAAAGCCGTGCAGTCCCTGGTCGGTCAGGCCATGCGGGCAACAAAAGGCCGCGGCAATCCCGGCGTGATGCAGGAACTGCTGGAGACACTGCTGGCTGAATAAATGCCCCGGACTTGCCCGATGAAAGGAGCAGCCGACTATGCTGGTTTTAAAAGCTGCCAACTTCGAGGATATCGAACAGGAATATCTGTTCGTGCGCGATATGCTGCCGGATGAAAACGGCGTCACGAATCCTTGGGCAGGTATTTCCCGCGAGGCGTTTGAGGCTCAGGCACTGCCGGATATGATTGCGTATGCAAAGGGCGAGTGCCTCCCGGAAGGCTACGTTCCCGAGACGTTCTTCTTCCTCTGGGACGACGACGTGATCGTTGGTCAGTTTCGTGTGCGCCATCATCTCTGCGATTCCCTGCGGGAGGGGGCCGGGCACATCGGTTACCTGATCAAGAAAGAATACCGCGGCAAAGGTTACGGCAAAGCAGGCCTTCGGCTGACGCTTGAGAAAGCCCGCCGGATAATCCCGGAGGACGAAATCTATCTGCGCGTGAGCCGTGAAAACCCCGCATCCCTGCATGTGATGCTTGCAAACGGCGGTTACATCCACCACGAGACTGCGGACCGCTGTTTCGTGCGGATTCCAAAGTAATTTCCCGCCATTTTTAACCGCGCAACCGATGGTTGCGCGGTTTTTCTCTGTTTGGTTGTGTCAAAAGCCCCTCATTCAACTCTTGAACGCTTCATTCGGGTGTGTTATCATGGTATCATGGACTCACCAAAGGAAAGGAGTGACCCGATATGGAAACCACTTTAGGAAAACGCATCGGCCTGCTGCGCCGTCAAAAGGAACTCAAACAGGACGAGCTGGCTGAGATGCTGGGCGTCAGCCCGCAGGCGGTGAGCAAATGGGAGAATGACCAGACCTGCCCCGACATCAGCCTCCTGCCGCAGCTTGCCGGTATTCTGGGTGTCACCGTGGATGAGCTGCTGACCGGTGAGTCCGCACATGAACCCAGTGTCAAAATCGTCCCGGCAGAAGAGCGCAAGGAGCTGCGGGACATGATCCTGCGCGTCATCGTCGATTCCCATCGCGGAGACAAAATCCGCGTCAACCTCCCCGTGGAGTTGCTGAAAGTTGCGCTGGACATCGGCATGGAGATTCCCGAGGTGCCCGGCAAGGAGATCCTGCAGAAGATCGATCTGGCACAGATCATGGCGTTGATCGGTCAGGGCGTGGTGGGGCACCTCGTCGAGATGACCTCGGCTGACGGCGACCGCATCTGCATTTACGTGGAATGACGCCATGAAAGTCAAAATACAACCGTCACAGCGATTCGGCCTGACGCTGTGGCTTCCGACCGGACTGATTTTCAACCGCCTGACCGCGCTGCGCGTACCCGTATGGCTTCGGCAATGCGGCATCACCGTCACATACAGTCAGGTATGCCGGCTGCTCAGATGTCTGCACGCCTACAGACGCTGTCATCGAGACTGGGTTCTGGCAGAAATTGAGAGCGCCGACGGGGATCACATAAAAATCAGACTATAACACGCCTTTGCCCGCAGCGCTTCACGCTGCGGGCAAGTTTATGCAGTCGTCAACAGGGAAATTGCAGAATTTGGGCTTCAATCGTACAAATAACACTTGCAAAACACAGCAAAGCGTGGTATAGTATATCTGTATGAACAGCAAAAGGCGTTGACGAAGACAGTAAGCCTGTCAAAAGCTGTGCACAGCGAGCCGGGGACGGTGTAAGCCCGGAGGCAGCCGACAGAGCCGAAGATCCCTTCACGAGCCGCGCATCCGAACGTATTTCCAGTAGGGTGCGACGCAGGCCCAGCGTTACAGGGGCGGCATATCCTTGTATGCTTCGGGTGGTTATCACAAAGTCTTTTAACAGTCTTTGTCCCGACGGGACGAGGACTGTTTTTTGTTGCTTTTTTGCTGTTGCATGATATTCTGAATCGGAGGAAGCCTCTATGTACGAAAAAGTCTCGACCAACATGAATTTCGTCGAGCGCGAGCGTGAAACGCTTGCTTTCTGGAACGAAAACGACATCTTCCGCAAGAGCCTTGCCAAGAATGCCGAAGGCCCCACCTACACCTTCTATGACGGTCCTCCCACCGCCAACGGCAAGCCTCACATCGGTCACGTCCTGACCCGTGTTATCAAGGACATGATCCCCCGCTACCACACCATGAAGGGTGACATGGTGCCCCGTAAGGCCGGTTGGGATACCCACGGTCTGCCTGTTGAGCTGGAAGTCGAAAAGCTCCTGGGCATCGACGGCAAGGATCAGATCGAGCAGTACGGTCTGGAGCCCTTCATCGCCCGCTGCAAGGAATCCGTCTGGAACTACAAGGGTATGTGGGAAGAGTTCTCCGGCATCGTCGGCTTCTGGGCTGACATGGATGATCCCTATGTGACCTATCACGATGACTTCATCGAGAGCGAATGGTGGGCTCTCAAGCAGATCTGGGACAAGGGCCTGCTCTACAAGGGCTTCAAGATCGTCCCCTACTGCCCCCGCTGCGGCACTCCCCTGTCCAGCCACGAAGTTGCGCAGGGCTACAAGAACGTCAAGGAGCGCTCCGCTGTCGTCCGCTTCAAGGTCAAGGATGAGGACGCCTATTTCCTGGCCTGGACCACCACTCCCTGGACCCTGCCCTCCAACGTCGCCCTGTGCGTCAACCCCGACGAAAGTTACGTCAAGGTGAAGGCCTCCGACGGCTACACCTACTACATGGCCGAGTATCTGCTGGAAAGCGTTCTCGGCGGCAAGAAGATCGAGTACGAAATCCTCGAGCGCTTTGTGGGCCGTGACCTTGAGTACAAGGAATACGAGCCTCTCTTCGCCTGCGCCGGAGTCAAGGCCGAGCAGCAGAAGAAAAAGGGCTTCTTCGTCACCTGTGACAACTACGTCACCATGGGCGACGGTACCGGTATCGTCCACATTGCTCCCGCCTTCGGTGAAGACGACAGCCGTGTGGGCCGCAACTACGACCTGCCCTTCGTGCAGTTCGTCGATGCCAAGGGTTCCATGACCGAAGAGACCCCCTACGCCGGTCTGTTCGTCAAGGACGCCGATCCCAAGGTTCTCGTTGACCTTGATAAGGACGGCAAGCTCTTCGACGCGCCCAAGTTTGAGCATGACTATCCCTTCTGCTGGCGCTGCGATACTCCCCTGATCTACTACGCCCGCGAGTCCTGGTTCATCCGCATGACCGCCGTGCGCGACGACCTCATCCGCAACAACAACACCGTCAACTGGATCCCTGAGAGCATCGGTAAGGGCCGCTTCGGCGACTGGCTGGAAAACATCCAGGACTGGGGTATCTCCCGTAACCGTTACTGGGGCACTCCTCTGAACATCTGGGAGTGTAAGTGCGGTCACCGTCACGCCATCGGCAGCAAGGCCGAACTCCGCAAAATGTCCGACAACTGCCCCGAGGACATCGAGCTGCACCGTCCCTTCATCGACAACGTCACCATCCGCTGCCCCGAATGCGGCGGCGAGATGACGCGCGTGCCGGAAGTCATCGACTGCTGGTTCGACTCCGGTGCGATGCCTTTCGCCCAGCATCACTATCCCTTCGAGAATCAGGATCTGTTCGAGCAGCAGTTCCCCGCCGAGTTCATCAGCGAAGCCGTTGACCAGACCCGCGGCTGGTTCTACAGCCTCATGGCCATCTCCACCCTGCTCTTCAACAAGGCCCCCTACAAGAACGTCATCGTTCTGGGCCATGTTCAGGATGAAAACGGCCAGAAGATGTCCAAGAGTAAGGGTAACGCCGTCGATCCCATGGAAGCCCTGAACACCTACGGCGCCGACGCCATCCGCTGGTACTTCTACACCAACTCCGCTCCCTGGCTGCCCAACCGTTTCCACGGCAAGGCCGTCATCGAGGGTCAGCGCAAGTTCCTGAGCACCCTCTGGAACACCTACGCTTTCTATGTCCTCTACGCAAATATCGACAACTTCGATCCCAACGCCTACACCCTCGAGTACGACAAGCTCTCCGTCATGGACAAGTGGGTTCTCAGCCGTCTGAACTCCTGCATCGCCGAAGTTGACGAGAATCTGACCAACTACGCCATCCCCGAGGCCTGCAAGGCTCTGCAGAGCTTTGTCGACGAGCTGTCCAACTGGTACGTCCGCCGCAGCCGTGAGCGTTACTGGGCTGCCGACATGCCGCAGGACAAGATCAATGCCTACCTGACCCTGTACACCGCGCTTGTGACCACTGCCAAGCTCGCCGCTCCCATGATCCCCTTTATGGCCGACGACATCTATCGCAACCTGGTCTGCAGCGTCGACAAGTCCGCCCCCATCAGTGTCCATCTCTGCGACTACCCCGTTTCCGATGCCGCCCTCATCAACAAGGACCTCGAGGACAGCATGGACGAAGTCCGTGACATCGTTGAGCTTGCCCGTGCGGCCCGCAACGGCGCCAAGTGCAAGAACCGTCAGCCTCTGGCCACCATGTACGTCAAGGCCCGCAAGGAACTCGACGAGGACTGCGGCGCCATCGTCAAGGAAGAGCTCAACGTCAAGTCCATCGTCTTTACCGACGACGTGGCTGACATGATGACCTACAGCTTCAAGCCGCAGCTCAAGACCGTCGGACCCAAGTACGGCAAGCAGCTTAACGACATCCGCAAGGCTCTCACCGAAGTCGACGGCTCTGCTGCCAAGGCTACCCTCGACGAGACCGGCAAGCTGACCTTCGATCTGCCCGGCGGCGAAGTCGTGCTGACCGAGGAAGACCTGCTCATCTCCATCGAGCAGAAGCCCGGCCACTACACCGTGTCCGATCACGGTGTGACCGTCTGCCTGGATGTCAACCTGACTCCCGAGCTCATCGACGAAGGTAACCTGCGCGAGGTCATTTCCAAGGTGCAGACCATGCGTAAGGAAGCCGGCTTCGAAGTCACCGACCACATCCGCATCTATGCCGCCGGCAACGACAAGATCGCGGCCCTCATGCAGAAGTATGCCTCCGAGCTTTGCGATGCCACTCTCTGCGACGAGCTGCAGTTTGCAGGCATGGAAGGCTTCTCCAAGGATTGGGACATCAACGGCGAAGCCGTGACCCTGGGCGTCGAGAAGCTGTAAGGGAAGAATTGTATATAATCCGATAGATACCGCAAGCCGCCGGAGTTTCCTTCGGCGGCTTGTTTTTGCCCATTTAGCGCGGGATCATCACTTCTATGCTGTTGGTCTCGTCCGGCAAATATGCATAACTCTTTTCGTGCTCATACCCGCCCTCTTTTGTTTGATTGTAGGTCAGTTTATCTCCCCCGTGACGGATAACATTTCCACGAAATTCTGCTATAGCCTCCCTGTCGGCTTCGATCATAATCTCCCCGGCTGCCTTAATAACGTTGTTGCGCATATAAGTGCCTTTTGTGCGATTCATCGTAATCAGGATATTGCCGTCGTTCTCAATATAGTTATCGAAGAACATGGTGCCCGGCTGCCCGACATGATTATTTATAGCATGAACAAAACCCTTTACAACATTTCCGTAAACAGAGAAGCATTCACCCGGAGCATCAAGATAAAGTCCTACACATAGATTTCTTCCGTCATGACCGTAACGACGATGCACATAGTTATTACGGATAATTCCCCTCTTGTCAAGCAGCTTGTATATCGCCGCACCATCTAAAAGTTTCTTCATTGGATCCAGCACGATATTGCCTTCGATGAGGATATTATCTCCATAGGCAACTATACCCGAATAAGATGTGCTTTCAATATAATTATTTCTCACAATACAGCTCTGCGTAAAAATACCTGCGGCACTGTAATAATCCAGACCGGTATTATCGATACGGCAATTTTCAATGCAGGGCCACACTGACAAAGATTCTTCAGAACAGTTGTCAGGAATTTCCGTTCCGATTCGCACTGTAATTCCGCCTGCTCCGCAATGACTGACCCGGGTATTGCGTACAAAGATTCTTTCCCCCGAAAGCTTTACTCCATGTCCGCCAGTCAAATATGCGCTTACACCATCAATTTGAATATCGGACAGATTTTCTCCCTCTATTGCAGCCCTTTGCTCCATAGCCAGAAATCCTCCTGCACCTCTCATCACCTTTGTAGAGAAAAGCTCAGTTGCAACGCCTGTTGTCGCAGATGTGACATCAAGATTCCTGATTGTAATGTTATGACATTTGCTTTCCAGTTTAATTATTGTTGTGACTACAGGGACAATGGCAAAGAAATTTTCAACCGTTTCTCCTTCAAAAGGCCTGTAATAGATTCGTTTTTCCTTTTTATTGTAGTACCATCTTCCGTCTTCTGCCATACCCTCTACGGTATTATAAACAGCATATTCCGATTTATTGAAGGATCCGGGTGGATGTCCGCAAGGAGGATCCATGAAAAACATATGGTTCTCACGATCTATATCAACAATGCATGTATAGGACTCATTCCACGAATGATACACCTGTACCTCAGCATTCTCATTATCAAAGTAATCCGTAAAATCATTGGGGTCGTATTCAAAGCGGTCGATCTCATCACGACGAAGTTCTCTTCCCCATCCGCCAAAGCAGGAACCCAGCCACTTTGTTTTATTATATACCGTTCGATGTTTCAGAACTCCTTCCAGGGGATATCGTGCTTTTTTAAGATATTCGCCTTTTCCAGAAATTAGCAGCCTATAATTGTGTTCTCCATTTTTCTGCTCTGGCACTTCTGCATAGAACCATCCTGTTTTGCTGTCTATTGACCATTCTCTCACAGGAACGCCCCCTGACAACACTGCCCTTCCCTGCGAGTCACCATCAATGATAAGACCACTGTCTTCTTCTGTTAATGTGATGGAAGTTCCGTAATACACACCATTGTGTATGATCATACGTTTTTCGCCTTCTGCATTTCGCAAAAGTTCGAGTGCCTGTTCCGGCGTATCCACGCTTTTATCCGACGGATTACTGCTCCCAACATGAACAATCATGGCTTTTCCTCCCTTTCAAAAGAGAATCCTTAACTACCAAAATTATATAAGAAAAAGCACGGATTCACAAGACAAATAATCCGTGCTTTTCTTCTCAATTACTTTATACCATTTCGAGGCATTGCGCTGCATTATCCATGCTGAAATATTCCTGAATCAAATTAACGAATTCATTTCTGTCTTTCCTCTGTGCAATCGTGAGCATTCTCTTTACACGATATTTTATAGCACCAATTGAAATCGACAGTTTCTCGGCCAATCGCTCATAGGAAATGCCATCGATTATTCCACAAATTATTTGCATATCATTCGAATCTATCGAAGAAAACAAATTTTCCAGGGAATATATTTCCTGCGCTCGTCTGTCTTTCAAAAATGTGTCACCGGCATTTTCGCTCTTGATCGAACAGATTTTTCTCTCTGTCATTTCTGTCTGTCCGCACACTGTGACTGACAAAACTGCAATATTGGGATTCTTGGCAAGAAATGAACTCACTTTGATTGCTTGCCTTCCAAGTTCTGCATAGTCAAGGGATATTGTTTTCACCTTTGGACGGATATATTCTGAAAGCGGCGAATCCCAGAAGGCATAAATCTGCAAATTATCGTTTATTACCTGTTTTCTTATCAAAGTAACCAGAATGATGGAAATCAGATCATTTGTACACAGGACAGCATCATACTCGCCTGCCTTTTCCAAAAATCTTTTGCAGCATTCTTCCAGTGAAGATTCAATATAGTAGACATCATATCTGTTTTCTTTATTATGTCTACTGTTATAGTCCATAAATGCCTCACATTTTAACATGTCGCCCGCCGTATCACGGTTAACCCCCAGAAGTGCCATATTACGCCATCCCTGTATCAAAACATACTCACACCATGATGTATAGATTCCATAAAAATCAAATCCAACGGAACTTACATGATGCTTTGACTGTGAATTGTTCGCAGCCATCAATACGGGAAGACAGTTGTTCCTGAGTACAGTCTCAACACTATGATCAATCCAGGCTGAAGAGCGACCGTTGATAATCACTGTAATTCTTTTACTTTCATCCTTTATTGTGCAAATGTCCTCCACATCAATTTCGATCAAAGATCCCTTGGATTCTCTTGCGCCGGCCTTCATGCCAGAAATATATTTCCTGTTCCAAAAATTTTCTGAAACGTCGGGCTCTGTTAACACATAATAATTCATGCCAAACTACCTCATACAATCAGTTATATTCTCCATTGTCACATTATATCCGATACATTGTTCAAAGACAAGCCGATTGTCCATTAAAAGTACTCTTCATTTGCACCCGTCACAAAACAGGCGGATAAAAAGCAGGATCCCTCTCAACGGAATCCATCTCCGACAGGATTGATGTCCAAACGATAACCGCAATCCCGCAGTTGATTAGCTATAACCGCATCTCGATTGACAAACATACGTTCTTGTGCTATACTGTCCTCATACACTTTCCGGGAGGCATTGCATGAAAAAGCTCATCATCCTGCGCGGCAACTCCGGTTCCGGCAAGACCACCGTCGCCACTGCGCTGCAGCACAGATTCGGCCGCAATACCATGATGATCCCACACGACACCGTCCGGCGTGAGATGCTCTGGGCTCACGACGGTGCAGGTACCCCCGCGCTGCCGCTGCTCATCGCCCTGCTGCGCTACGGTCATGCTCACTCACAGGTCACGATCCTCGAAGGTATCCTCGATGCGGAGGTCTATCGTCCGCTCTTTGAAGAGGCAATCGCGCTCTTCGGCGATGATATCCACGCCTACTACTACGATCTGCCTTTCGAGGAAACCCTCGCCCGGCACGAAACCAAGTCCGTTCGCTTCAATTTCGGCGAGGCGGATATGCGACGCTGGTGGAAGGAGAAGGACTTTATCGGAATCATCCCCGAAGTCATCCTGACAAAAGACGTGAGCTTCGACGAGGCCGTCGAGCGCATCTACGGTGACGTAACCCGCGATATACCGGATGATTTCGGCGTCTGAACACGCATCAAGTATTGGAGGCAGCTATGTATATCGACGTTTACAACGAATTGACCGGCCGTGAACCGAAGGCTTTCTATCACTGGTTCTGTGAAATTACTCAGATTCCCCGTCAGAGCGGCCATGAGCAGGCGGTCACGGCCTTCATCTGCGCTGAAGCTGAAAAACGCGGGATTCCCTGCGAAATTGACGCCGAAGGCAATCTTTTCATGCGTGTTCCGGCGTCTCCCGGGCTTGAAAACCGGCCGGTACTGCTGATCCAGTCCCATCTGGACATGGTCGCCGCGGTCGAGGACGGCGTCAGCTTTGACTTCCTGACTGATCCCATCAATCTTGAGATTGACGGCAATATGCTGCGCGGCGCGGGCACCAATCTCGGCTCCGACAACGGCGTCGGTGTTGCTTCGATGATGGCGGTCGCCTTCTCCGAGGATATTCCGCATCCTGCGCTTGAGCTGCTGTTCACGGTCAGAGAAGAGACCGGCCTGATGGGCATCCGTGGTTTTGATACTGCAAAGCTGCGTGCACGCCGCATGATCAACATGGACTGCGGCTCCAGCCACTCCATCTGCATTTCCAGCGCCGGCTGTAAAAAATGCAGCGCGTCGGCATCTCTGACCACGGCTGATGCCGCCGGTCTGCAGGCACTCAGGCTTACCATCAGCGGCGGCCTTGGCGGACACAGCGGCCTGATGATTGCTGCCGGGCGAATGTGCGCGGCAAACCTTCTGGGCGATTTGCTGACACGCCTCAGCGCAGAATTTGACATCCGGCTTGCGCGGGCCATGCCTCTTGGCCGAGCAATTCTCCCCGGAGCCGACGCGGTTATCTGTATTGACGCCGCCGCTGCCTGCGCGCTGCGCGCCCGCATCGACGAAGTCGCCGCCGAATTATTTGCAGCCTATCTTGACGCCGATCCGGAGGTCAGCATTCATGTCGCGGACATCGAAAGCGTCTCCGCCGCCCTCGATGAAGCTTCCACGCGCACCGCTGCCCGCGCGCTCTCCTGCGTGCGCTCCGCCCCCACTCACATGGATGAAAACACGCCCGGTGTCATCATTACTTCAAGCGTCGTCACCGGCTTTTCGCTCTCCGGTACAGAGTTCACCCTCGACTACACCGTTCGCTCCGAAAGCGACACCGAGCGCGATGCACTCTTTGCGTGCTGCTCGGCAGACCTTGCCGCCCTGGGATTGACAACACGCGTACTCGACGGTTACGACGGTTGGCCATGCCACGCCGACTCTCCGCTGCGCGAGACAATTGCAGCGCTTCACCGCCGGATTCACGGTTCTGAAATGTCTATGAGCCGCATTCACGGCGGCATCGAGACCGGCATCATCCTCGGCACCGTCCCTGACATGGATGCCGTCGGCTTCAAGCCGTCCTCTCAGGGAGCGCACACCACATCTGAGTGTCTGCTGTTGGACGAAGTTCTGCCCTTCTGGCAGGTTTTCACGGCTCTGCTTGCTGAGTAAACGCTGAAAGCAGGGAAAATGCATCCATGAAATGCGCAACCCCAGTGCGGAGACTGCTCCGCACTGGGGTTTTGATCTGTTTACGCCGATTTCACAGGCCAAGACCACGGTTTGCCTCTTCGACAATCGCCTGCACCGGCACATCCTCATCGCCGGTCATCATGGAAACCAGTTTTGCACGGCTCTCCGCATCCGTCACAGGACCTGCAATGCGCTCAAACTTATCGCAGAGCCAATCAAGGCCAATGTTTTCACAGGCCTCGCCCCGCGGCTCGCACTCCGGTGATTCAAATACCCTGCCGTCCACGGTGGTAAGCACCACCCGGCAGATGCGCCGTGCAGGGAACTGACGGTCCAGTGCCTCGTCGGTCTCAAAGGAGAGCTTGTCCATCATCGCCACCACGACCGGATCGCCCAGCGATTCCTGCCGCACCTGCGCGTATCCAAAGTCGCCGTATACCAGCGCCGCCGCCACGGGATAGGCAATATTGTACTGCGCCTCATCCACGGTGGCGGGTACGATCTTTGAAAGCAGCGTCGCCCGGTGGAAGGTTTTTACCGAGACGTGTTTCACGTCG
This sequence comes from Oscillospiraceae bacterium, assembly GCA_015067675.1. GTDB lineage: Bacteria > Bacillota > Clostridia > Oscillospirales > QAMX01 > SIG502. The sequence goes on along the minus strand of SVMB01000010.1, from coordinate 31,958 downwards.
GCGGGTACAAGTTTATGCTCTCGCATCAGCCCGATACAGGCGTCGATTACGGGATGAGCCCACCGGCAGCAGGTGTAGGGCTTGAAGTAGAGGTTCATAACCTCCCACTTCTGGCCCAGATCATCCAGATAGTGGGCATATTCGTCGGCTTCCAGCAGGTTTTTGTTGCCCTCAAAGCCCGAGAGCACCTCCATCACCGCCAGCGCGCCGATCATCACGCCAAAGGGTACGCCGTCCTTGTTCATCGACGGATACTCCACGCTGCGAATACCCGGCACCAGCGGTGCATTGAACTCTGCCACAGAGAGCACATGGTTCATCTGTTCCCGGGTAAAGCCGTAGATGCGTCCGACACCGGCGGCAGTGCCCACCGCACCGAAGGTACCGCTGGAATGGGCGTACTGGTAGTAATCCATGATCGCCGCGCCCGAGCGGATCGTGGTCTCATAGGCCACCACCATCGCCGCCAGAAACTCGTTGCGGGAAAGGCCCTTTTCGCAGGCCGCCGCCAGCAGTGCGCCCACGAAGGATGTGCCCGGATGGGCGCGGATCAGGTTATGGCCGTCGTCGATGTCGTATGCATTGGAGGAATGCCCCATAGCCGCAGACGCGCCCATGAAATTGAAGCGGTCTGCGGTACCTACCACCGGGATTTTGCCGCTGCCGTAGAGGGTATGGGCAAGCTTTACGCCCACTTTGAACTGATCAGAACGGCTTCCGATGAGCAGCGCTCCCATCAGATCCACAAAGCAGCCCTTCATACGGGTCTGCACAGCGTCGGGCAGCTCCTCCCAGCGGGTGTTCAGAATGAAATCTTCAAGCTTGTATGTGGTTTCAAAATGCATCTTCTTACCTCCGCCGGGCTTTACTGCGCCTGAAACGGGCGCAGCAGGATAAAGGCGTATCGACCAAACAGGCTGTCTACAAAAGCATCCAGCTCCTCATCCCGGATGCTGCGCACACATTCGCCGTCCTCAAAGGCTCCTGTCAGACACTCACCGTCGTAAAAGCTGCCGTAACAGCCATGCCCGCAGGCGTCATCACAGCAAAGGATCACGTCGCCCGGCATCAGATCCCGCCGCTCAAGCTGAGTACAGCGCATGCCGTCGGAAGTGGCCATTTCGGCGGTAATCACGCCGGTACCGCCAAACATTCCCCAGACGGACAGATCTTTCCGGGGATCCTGCGGACGTCGGGAAAGCACATCGCCGGCAGGCGAATCATGCAGATAAAAATGGCTGAACACAAACTCCCGGCCCCTTTCTGCCATCGGGATGCCCCGCGCTGCGTAAGCCCGTGCTGCAGCCTGCAGCGCATCGCCGCATACGGCCAGTTCACGTTCAAAATCCGCGCACAGCCGCGAAAGACGCTCCTGCGTCGGAAGTTTACCAAGCAGCACCCGGGGCGTCCAGACATCCAGGGTGTTCACCGTTATCTGCGGCCTGATCCACATCGCCTGCGTATCTTTCACCTGCAGCGCAAAGCGTACCTCCGTCCCGCCGTGCGCCGGAAGCATGCACTGCACCGTCCCGTCACCCGTGAGCCCTGCCTCCAGGGAGATATTCACCGTACAGTTTTCTTCCCGGAAGCTGCGCACCCGCAGCGTATAGATCACCGTATCCCCCGCATCGGCCATTTTGGCTCCGGGGTGGGAGGTCGTCACAGCACATACAAGATCCCGGGCATCTCCAAGCCGTGCAAGAGAGCGCGGCGTCGGCTCTCCCATACGCTCCAACGGACGCGAGACCGCAAAACGGCGTTTCTTCTCATGAAACACATTTGACGGCGCAAGCCCGCCGTTTTCACACGCGAAAAGCTTCTCAAGCGGCTGCACAAACAAGCCGCCCTCGGGATAGTATCGGTTTTTGCGTCCTGCGTAATCATAACCATCGGGGCGACCACCTGCGGTACAATCGGTATAGCGGTCATTGCCAAGGTAGAGCATCGTATGGCCCGATCCCACATAGCGGTCATAGGTAATGATGTCTCCGGGCTGCAGAAGCGCCCGGAGCTCTGCTTCGATCGCGCCGCGTTCTTCCGCCGTCTCCTGATGGGTTATTTCATAGTAATAGACTTGCGGTTCCACCAGGTCAATCATATGCCAGGTCAGGTCAGAGGGCAGCTCATAGCCAAAGGTTTCATAAAAAATTGCACTGACATAGCCGGAGCAATCCAGAAACAGCGTGTGATCAGGCGTCGCCGCCTCCGGCGGCAGACGCTTGCGGCGGCGGGGCGTGAGCTGCAAAATGCGGTCCATGCTGCGCTGATCATATTGAAGATCACAGCCGCGCTTTAAGTACGCAGACACCACGGCCATCAGTGCGTCCAGTTTGATATTCTCGTTCATAGAAGTCTCCACCTCTGTTCTATCAGCAAAGGTTATCATTTCATCCGACATGCGCGACACAAAGCTCAGCCGCACATCCACGTCGGTTTTCCCTTACTTATTGCAGCAGGTGTAGAAGTTATCGGACTTCGTGGTGGTCGCAGGAGGTGCGGGATCGAGCTTACGGTCGGAAATGCCGAGAATGTCCTCGGGACGAATCCAGGGACGACCCTGAATGCCGGAGGTTTCCTCGTGAGTCAGATAGCCCTTGTAGGCCGTCAGGCTGCGGCGGATAAATCCGTCGCGGACGCATGCCTCGGTCAGGCCGTTGTTCATGATGCTCAGCAGCATCGGCAGGGTCTCAGACGCCAGCGCCACAGAGGTGGAATGGGCCACCGCACCGGGAATATTGGACACGCAGTAGTGGACTACGCCGTTGACCACATAGCGGGGATTGTCGTGATGGGTCTCATGGCTGGACTCAATGGCACCGGGATCATCGTTGGAGATATCCACGAGGACAGAACCGGGCTCCATGAGCTTGAGCATTTCCTTGTCAATGAGGAAATCCTTGCGCTGCTTGGGCCATTTGACGCAGTTGAGCACCATATCGGTCTGGGGCAGCACGGAAGCAATGGCTTCCCTGGTACAGTACATGGTATTGATCTTCTGGTTGTAGCGATCTCCGAGGGTACGCAGCAGGCCGACGTTGATATCCATGACGGTGACATTGGCACCCAGCGCATGCAGCACCGACAGGGCGCCCTGACCCACGACGCCGCCGCCGAGGATGAGTACATTCATGCCGGGAGCACCGGCAAAGCCGCCGACAAACTTGCCCTTGCCGCCGTTGATGGTCAGCATGGATTCCAGTCCGAACAGCGCGCCCTGCTTACCGGCTGCTTCGCAGTTGGGTGAGCCGTAGCGATGGCTGTCCTCTGCGGTAATGGCAATACATTTACTGTCCAGAATGGCCTGCACCTCTTCGGGATGACCTGCTGGATGGATGCAGCAGTAGATCATCTGCCCCTCGCGCAGATAATCGTACTCAGAGGGTTCAATTTCCTTGACCTTGGCCAGGAAATCGCAGCGATCCCACATTTCCTGCGCTGTTTCAACGACCTCTGCGCCCATTTTGGCATAGGCTTCATCAGGGAAGCCTGCCGCGCGGCCGCAATCCTTCTGCACCAGCACCGTATGACCGGCAGCGACGATGGATGCCACTTCCATGGGCGTGCAAATCACGCGATATTCGCCAACCTTGATATCCTTCAAAACGCCAAAAGTCATTTTACCGTTCTCCTTTACGATTTGGGGATTCTTTGTTTTCATTATACCCGTTCGAGTGAAAAATAGCAACCTATCCCGCACCATTTCCCGAAAAACCCTATAAAAAATGCGCTGCGGGACAAGCTCGCAGCGCACAGTCAAAGCGTCATGATTAACCAATGCCAAAAAGCCGTTCAAAATTGCCGCCGAGAACCTTTGCCTTGTCCTCATCCGGCAGCCCGAGCATTTCAAACCGCTTGAGTTCATCGTGTACGTTCCACATCGGGTAATCCGTACCGAACAGCAGCCTGTCAATGCCCAGTTCATAACCAAGTTCACGGAAATACTCCGCCGGCATAAACGCCAGTGAACTCGAGGTATCATACCACGCAGAGCTTCCCTTCAGACACCGGCGTACCTCTTCCCAATGGCTGTAGCCGCCGTAATGGGCTGCGATGGCGATGAGATCCGGCACCTTCTCCAGGAGATTGGCAAGCCTCCAGGGGCGGGAGTGATCATAGCGCTTGTCTCCCATATGAAACATCACAGGCAGCCGATTGGCAGCAATTTCCCGATACATGGGCAGAAAAGCTGGATCATCGATGTCGAAATTCTGAAAATCCGGATGGAACTTGATGCCGTGCAGGCCAAGCGCACGGATGCGTTCGATCTCCTGCGGAATACCGTCCATCTTCGGATGCAGGCAGCCCATTCCGATGAAATGGGGATACTTTTCGCATTTGGCGGCGATGAAATCGTTGATCGTCCGCACCTGATGCGGCACGGTGGCAGCGGAAAAGACAAGGGTACCGTCAATCCCTGCCGCGCGGTTGATTTCGTCCAGCTGGTGCGGCAGGCCATCGAACGCCATATCGAGCGTATAGAACTCGGCGATGGACTCTACGGCGCGGGCTGCGATTTTACCGGGAAAGATATGTGCGTGGGCGTCATACACCCGAAACTGACCGATCATTCGGTTTCAAGTCCTTTGTTCTGGATTTATGCATATCATGCAGGAAACTGCACATACTGCATACCGGTTGACTGCTCACAAAAGCTTCAGTGGAGGGAACAGTATGCTCAGCCTCACCGGCATTTCGCGCCGCTATCCGGGAAACATACCCGTGACGGCGCTGGACGGGGTAAACCTCACCGTGGAAGACGGCGATTTTGTATCAATCGTGGGAAGCTCCGGCTCCGGCAAGAGCACCCTGATGCATATTCTGGGCTGTCTTGACAGGCCGGATCAGGGGGAATATCTGCTCGATGGCTGCAGCGTCAGCCGCGCATCCCCTGCCATGCGCGCGCAGCTGCGCAGGGATCATATCGGCTTCGTCTTTCAGGACTTTCAGCTCATTGAAGGCTGCACCGCACTGGAAAACGTGGAACTGCCGCTGGTTTTCCGCGGCATTCCCCCGCAGGAGCGGCGCCGCATGGCAATGCGTGCGCTGGATGCCGTGGGACTCTCCGAGCGTATGCATCATCGTCCCAGCGAACTCTCCGGCGGTCAGCAGCAGCGCGTATCCATCGCCCGCGCCTGCGCGGGCAATCCGTCGCTGATTCTCGCCGACGAACCCACCGGCAATCTGGATGAAGCAAACACAGACGCTATCATGGCATTGCTGGAATCGCTGCACCGAGAAGGGCACACGCTGATTCTCATTACCCATGACGCCGATGTCGCCGCCCGTGCCGGACGTCGGCTGAGGCTTGAAAACGGGCGGCTGATATCGCTTTAAAGCAGGAATCAGTAGCCAAACTTGCCGGACAGGGAGTCATCGTCCTCGATCCATTCCTTCTGGACGTCGATGGTAATAAACTCCGTCGGGGTACGGCGGATGACAACCGTGGTAATTCCGGCATTGATGATCATGCGCTTGCACATCATGCAGTTCATGGCGTCGTTCATCAGTTCTCCGGACTTGGCGTCCATACCCACCATATAAAGCGTTGAGCCGATCATCTCTTCCCGGGAGGCCGCGATGATGGCGTTGGCTTCCGAATGAAGCGCACGGCACATCTCATAGCGCTCACCGCGGGGAATGTCCAGCTTTTCACGGGTACAGAATCCCAGATCAGAGCAGTTCTTGCGTCCGCGGGGCGCACCGTTATAGCCGGTGGACACGATGGAGTCGTTTTTCACAATGATGGAACCGTACTTTCTTCGCAGGCAGGTACAGCGTGAAGCCACGGTCTGGGCAATATCCAGATAGTAATTGTCCTTATCAGGGCGCATATGCTTCATCCTCCTTACAGAAACAGGCCGCGCAGCTCATAGATGTACTGTCCGTTCAGGTACAGCTTCTTGACCGCACGTTCAAGACGGGTATTCTCGGGAAGCTGATCGTAGCTCTCCACTGCCTTGGGATAGAGGAACGTAAACACGTCCCGTCCCTGCGACTGCTGAGGTGCGCGCAAAAACCGACGCTGGAAGCGGGTGATGTTTGCCTCGTCGCCCAGAATATCGCCGAGCTGCGGATCCATCAGCCATGACGAACAGCAAAAGCCCTTGACATCGTAATCCGGATAACCGTCCGCGATGATCTTTCTTGCCTTATCAATGCACGAGCCGACATTTTCCGGCGTCAGACCAGGGCCTGCGGGAATATGCACGAAAATACAGGCATCCTCGGGGCAGAAAGCCTTCTCCCAGCCCGCTTTATCAAGCTTCATGAAGGTTTTCGTCACGCAGCCGCGGGGATCGACGGCATAGCCGCCGTAATAGCGCTCGGCTTCCTCATACACGGCATCAAAGGCGCCTTCCTCATTTTCATGGCCGGCGCTGCCCAGTGCAAAGCCCTCCCGGTCATAACGGCCATCCACCGCCAGCAGCTGCTGACGACCGGATTTGCTGCGAAAGAGCGCCACGTTTCCGCCCATGCGATGGAAAACGTCGAAATTGAGTCTGCCGATGCGCAGCAGGCGCTGATCAAAATAGCGCTGGTTCCAACCCAGATAGCGCATATCCATGCCAAGTCTGCCAAAGCGCTTCTCATAGGCACGCAGGCTTCCCTCAATGCCTTCCAGCGTGGCCTGCAGAATATCATCCGGCACACCGCGTTTGGCATAGGCTTCCGCCGCCATCGGGACCGACTCCAGAGACGACAGATACGCCGCCATCACATAGGCGGTTTCATCCTCATCGGCTCCCGCCTTGGGCAGTTGTAGCTCCGCGCAGTCATACAAAAAGTCTTTTCTCTGCTGCATGGCAAAGGACAGCAGCGCGCAAAATGTGCGCAGCGGCTCGATTGTCTTGATCTGTGCCGCTGCCTTGAGGCAGTCCTCCATGCTGAAGGTCAAAACCGGATAACGGTTACTCAGATCCCGCAGCCATGCTTCTTCCAGAAACGGAGTCCCATGGGCGATTGCGTCGTCAAAGATCGTTTCCCAACGCGCCGGGATTTTCTCAAGCCGCAGATCGGCCGCAAGCTTTGCAAGCTTCATCATGTCAGTTGATCTCCTTCCAGCACATTTCAAACAGTTCATCAATCCGGTCCTCGTTGCCGGAAAGATAGAGCCAGCCCATCAGGGCTTCCAGCGCCGTCGCCAGCGCATATTCCCCCGGCGTGGATGCCGCCGGGATATGGCGCAGCTCCACATTGCGGCCGCGCTGATAGACCTCATGCTCAGCTTCGCTGAGGCAGGGTTCAATGGCACGTGCTGCCTTGGCCTGTGCGCCTGCGCAGACCCGTGCAATGGTTGCCTTATGCAGATTTTTAGCCGTCAGGCGCCCTTCGGCGCACAGGCGGGTACGTACTTTCAGCTCATATACCGCGTCGCCAACGTGGGCAAGTGCTGCCGAACTGACAGCACGGACAGCGGATGTGTCCATCTCGGGATGCTTCAAAATGTTTACCTCCATCGCAGTGAAATGCGCATGGTTAATATACAAAAGGGAGCGGTGAAAACCACTCCCCTTATCAGCTTACTTTTTACCGGATTTGTACTGGTTGCCAAACTGCAGATCGTTGAATTCAAAACGGGGCTTCTGGCTCATCGCAATGGCTTCTTCCTCGTCATCGGCAGCCTTTTTGCCAAACCGTTTGCGCGGGGCGGGCGCAGCCTCGGGCTCGACCTCATACACACGCGTCGCGGCAGGCTTCATGGCAATGGTCGCCTGTTCGCTCACCGCCTGCTCCACATTGGGCAGCGGGACCGTATCGGGCAGCGGCTCCTCTTCCTCGGCAGCCGCGGCAACCGGCTCCTGCGGGGCGATGGGAGGCAGATGTCCCGTAGACTCCATAGCAGTCTGCACGGCTTCCTTCTCACGGGTGCCAAACTCACGCTCACGGATTGACGTGAGCAGCTCCTGCTCACGGGAATACATGGACAGAATACGATCAATAAACACCTGGGCAGAGGTTCTGGCCTCTTCCAGGCGCATTTCCTCGGCAGCCAGCTTCTGGTTGAGCTCCTCGCGGCGGGCTTCCAACATTTCTTCGATGGCAGCCTCGCGGGACTGAAGCTCAGCCTCACGGCTCTGGGTCTCCTGACGAGCCTTCTCCACGATCTCGGCAGCCATATTCTGGGCAGCAAGCAGCGCCTTGCGCATGGATTCATCCACCGCACGGTACTCCTCAATCTTGGCCACCAGCACCTTCATCTTATTTTTAAGGGTGATGTTTTCCTTATATAACTGCGCATAGTCTGCTTCCACAGTTTCCATAAAACTGTCGACACCGTTCATGTCGTAGCCCCAGACCATGACTTTATCGAATTTCACTTCCGCGATTTCCTGCGGCGTCAGCATAAAGTCCCACCTCTCTGCGGGTATTCACGTAATCAAAAAACAGACAGCAGCGCCTCGACCAGCAAAAGGACCACCAGAAATGAGATATCCAGTGGGAAACGCTGCAGGGAGGGAAACATCCGATACAGAAAACTGCGTACCGGCAGTATCAGCGGTTCCGTAACCGCATACGTCACACGTACAATCGGATTATCCGGCTCCATTGGAAACCATGACAAAACCGCGCGCAGAAACAGCATCACCTGAAGCAGGCGAAGGATCAGCGACGCCAATGTGATTGCCAGTGACAGCATACCTTATCTCCCTTGCAGATGTAAATCCAGGATTTACAGATACAGGCCGTTGCTCTCCAGCTCATCGATCAGATCGCCCTGAATATCGACATTGTAGGGCGTGATGATGTAGGTGGAGTTGGCGACCTTCTTGATCTTGCCTTCGTTGGCATAAGCTACGCCGCTGAGGAAGTCCAGCAGGCGGCGGGCGATTTCGCGGTTGGTCTGCTCGAGATTGAGCACGACCGTGCGCTTATCCTTGAGATGATCCGCGATCTCGGCGGCATTCTCGTAACGGTCAGGCTTGACCAGAACAACGGAAAGCTGCGTCATCGTATGGATATTGACAACCTTGTTGCGGGAAAAATCGCCGGGAGTCACGGTAGAAGCGGTCTCCTGCACCGGTGCCTGCTCACGAACGGGGGTACGGCGGCGCACAGCGGAGGCTTCTTCCACATATTCTTCTTCCATCATATCATCATCGTCTTCGAAGTCTTCGCCGCGCACATAGCGCTTCAGATTATCCAACAGGCCCATAGTCGTAATTCCTTTCGATCGTAGCTTATATGTATTTCTTCCGCAATTATGTCGATCATGTTGCAGCGGGATAGGCGCGGGGACCAAAGATTGCGGTACCGACACGCACCATATTGGCACCGCACGCAATCGCTTCTGCGTAGTCGGCGCTCATCCCCATCGATAGTATCTCCAAGGATATATTATTACACGACTTTTTGGCGTTGTCAATATAAATTCGATACATATCCTGAAAATATTTCCGATTTGAGGTGCTGTTCTCCGGTTTTGGGGCAATTGTCATCAAACCATCGATGAAAATACCGGGAAGCATGGCAATTTGCGGCAGAAGCTCGTCCACTTCCTCCGGCATGATACCGGATTTCTCCGCTTCACGACCTATGTTGACTTCCACGAGAATATGCTGGGTAATGCCCTTCTTCACAGCCTGGGCAGAGATGGCCTGAGCCAGGTGAAGGCTTCCGCAGCTCTCGATGAGATCCACCACGCCGACGATCTGCTTGACTTTATTGGTCTGCAGATGGCCGATAAAATGAAGCTTTGCGCCTTCGTATGCGCCTGCGGCATTATTGGCAGTGAGTTCCTGCACGCGGTTTTCGCCAAACACCTGAATGCCGCCCGCAAAGGCTTCTCTGATGATTTCCGGCGTCTGGGTCTTGGACGCGGCGACCAGGGTAATACCGGCAGGATCACGGCCTGCGGCAACCGCTGCATCGATGATGCTCTGCTGCACCTTTTTCACATTATCTGCAATGCTCATTCTTCATCCCTCTTTATGCTATAACCTTACGGTTGGCCAGTTTTCTGGCCGACACGATGATCTCGTCATATACCAGCAGCGAACGGGTACTGGTCGGATTGGTCTTGACGATGTAAAATTCCCGGCTTTCATAGATCGGTTCAATCTTCTTGAACTCAGCATACATACCGGTGATCACATACACGCCCATATTGCCTTTATCGTCCATACGCAGCGCCTCGCGGGGAACCTTGAGGCCGGAATAGGAGGACAAAATGATATGCACCGCCTGACGGCGCAGGTTAATCAGTCTCGTCAGTTCCCGGTCACTTTTAAATACCACCAGCGGATCGGAACCGGTCTTTTTATTGATAGCATACACCTGGGCATCGATGAGCAGATCACCGGTTGCGCTGAAGCGCAGCTGATAGGTCTTGCCCACGGTCAGCTTTGCCGCCTCATCGCCCCGCAGCGGGCATACAAAATACCAGGAATAGTCCGTCACCATTTTACCGACGGTACCTTCCAGGCTGCGTCCTGCCCGGGAGACAATCGCACGGAGCTTGTCCGAATCCAGATTATCCACAATCGCCGGTGTCAGGATATCCTCGTAGCCGTCCTGCACAGAGCTGAAATAACCGGCATACGGCGCATAGAGCGCGCTTTCACGCTCACCGATGGTGGATTTGAGCGCATCGCGCTGACGTTTGAGCAGGGTAATGGCGCTTTGCAGCTCAGAGGCGCTTGTAAAGGCGAAGTCACGGTTGATAATCAGGCTTTCAAGCTCTGCCGTCTCCTCCGTCATCAGTGTATAATTGCCGTCGTCGGCAATGTCCGACACCTGCAGCAGCATATCATAGATATCACCTGCCAGCTGCTCCGTGACGTTGATTTCACCGCTTTCATCGCCGGATGAAGAATAATTCAGCGCGTTTTCAAGCGTCGCGATCCGCTTGTCATAGGCCTGAATCCGCTTGGTGGTCTCCACCGCGGAGTCGTCCTCATAGACATTGGCATACTGTTCAAAACGGTGCAGCTTTTCGCCGTCCGTCGAGGTGTAGTGAAGGATTCCTTCCGGCTCCGCCTCGATCGGAATCTCCCGTCGGATGAAGTAGCCCACGCCGGAGAGTTCCTCATTGACCGTGGTGGAAAGCGCCGTCACGACTTCCATCGGCACATTGATGGCAGAATAAATCTGTACGCCGAAATAGACAAAGACGACTGCCAGCATAATGCCCACCGTCAGCTTGATGGGAGCCATATAGGCGCTGCGTTTCTTCTTTGCCTGTCGGTCCTGATGTTTGCGCACGTAATGCTGTACGCGTTTTACTTTTGCAGATCGCTCCTGCATGTCTGATCCTCCAAGTTCAAGGGACGCGCGGGAATGATCGTGGACAGCGCATGCTTGTACACAAGCTCCTGCTTTCCCTCCACGTCAAGAATAACCGTGAAGTTATCAAAACCGCGCACAAGGCCGCGAATCTGGAAACCGTTGGTGAGGAAAACCGTCACCGGAATCTTTTCCTTACGCGCCTGATTGAGAAAAATGTCCTGAAGCGTGGACTGTTTACCGGTCATAATGGATGGCGCCTCCTTAGCGCACGGCGTCGGACAAACCGACCAAACGAATTATGTTGACGTATCCATTATAACACAATCCCGAAAGATTTCCCGCGAATTTTGCAGAATTAAACGAAAGTTCACATTCTGATCGTACCAAATCCAGTGAACCTCCGGATCGTTCCGGAACCAGGTCAGCTGGCGTTTGGCGTATCTTCTGGTATTCTGTTTGAGCAGCTCGACACAGGGTTCCAGAGGCGCGCCGTCTTCCAGATACGGCAGCAGCTCCTTGTAGCCGATGGCCTGGCGTGCAGTACTTGACAGCACAGGGCGTGCAAACAGCGCACGTGCTTCTTCGATGAGCCCGCCCCGGATCATTTCATTGACACGCCGGTCGATGCGGCTGTAGAGCACCTCGCGCTTTTCCGGTGCGATGCCGATGATGCAGGGACGGTAATTGAGCGGCTGCTCACGACCGCGGGCATTGACCACGGACAGCGGCTCTCCGGTGGCATGAAAGCTTTCCAGCGCACGGATAATACGCTTGTGATCGTTTTCGTGCAGCTTTGCAGCCGATTCCGGGTCCACCTCGCGCAGCCGCGCCAGCAGCCCGGCGCCGCCCTCAGCCTCGGCTTCCGCTTCCAGCGCCTGCCGGTAAGCCGGATCGCGTTCTTCCTCTTCAAAGCGGATGCGTCCCAGCAGCGCGTTGAGATAGAGTCCCGTACCGCCTGCGACGATGGGCACCTTTCCACGTGCCAGGATGTCCTCGACGCATTTGCGTGCGTCCTCGGCATACTGAGCCGCACTGTAGCTCTCCCCCGGATCCAGGATGTCGAGCATATAATGGGGAATGCCCTGCCGTTCCTCCCGGGTTGCCTTGGCAGTGCCGATATCCATACCGCGATAGAGCTGCATGGAGTCAGCGCTTACGATCTCGCCGTCCAGCTCTTTGGCCAGCGCCACAGACAGCGCCGTTTTACCCGAGGCCGTCGGCCCCACAATACAAAGCAAAGGTTGCATACTCTGTCCTACCGTTCAAAATTACGGATGAAATCCTGCTTGCTCATAATCATCGCCACCGGGCGTCCGTGGGGGCAATGCTTGAGTGTCGGCGTGGTCAGCACGATTCTGGTCAGCGCCTCCATCTCGGCCATAGTGGTGTATTCCCCGCCCCGGATGGCGCTGTGACAGGCCATGCGGTGGAGGATGGCTTCTCTGAGCTGTGCATGGCTCGTATGCCGCAGGGCATGCGCAAGCTCTGTCACCAGAGCCGCCGCATGGTCGGGATCCACATCCTCGGGCAGTTCCCGGATCACCAGATCGTGACCGCCGAAATTTTCTGCCGTCACGCCATAGCTGCGCAGCAGTTCTTCATTCTCCGCGACCGCCGCCGCCTCCGCAGGCTCCAGCGACAGCACCACAGGCGTCAGAAGGGTCTGTACCGCCGGTGCGCTGCCCAGCTCCTGCTCCCGCAGAAGCTGCTCAAAGCGGATACGCTCATGCGCCGCGTGTTTATCGATGATAATCGCCTCATTTTCGCATTCGGCGACGATATATGCGCCAAACAGTTCGCCCAATACCCGGAATTGAGGCTCCCGCACCGCCGTCTCCGGCGTTTCGGGGATCAAGTCCGTATCAGTTCCGGATTCCTGCGCCGATTCGGGGATGATCTCCTCCGGAATGGCTTCCTGCACAGGCTCACCGGCAGATTTCGCCGGTTCCGGGAGCTTTGACGGCACACTCTCTTCTTCCGGGATATCAGCATCCACGATCACTGCCTTCTTCTGCGGTTCCTCACGGCGCAGCACCGGTACACGCTCAAAAAGCGCCGGCTCCTCCGTCGGACGCAGCGGAATCGGCGGCGGCGTACGGCTGCCTTCCCGCAGATGCTCCCAGATCGTCATGGCATCCATGGTGTTATGCGGCTTCTGATGCCGGGAAATCACGGGATATTCCACCCGCTCGGATTGTTCGCTGAAAGAGCCGATCTTCCCAAGCGGCGCTGTGGTCTGCTCGTCACTTGCCTTTTCGTGCTCCGTTCCGGCAGCCGCCGTAGTCTCAGGCTTTTCCGAAGTCTTTTCAGGCGCTTCGTCCAGGAAAGGCGACTCATTTTTCAGATGAAACTCAGGTCTTGCCGTGGCTTTCTGAAGCGCTGCACGGACAGCGTAGTAGACGGCCTCGAAGATGGCGTGCTCATCGGCAAACTTGACCTCCAGCTTTGCCGGATGCACATTGGCATCCACCAGCATGGGGTCCAGCGCCAGATGCAGTACACAGCCGGGGAATTTACCCGTGGTGGAAAAGCCGCGATAAGCCTCTTCCAGCGCAGCCATCACCGTACGGCTCTGGATGCTGCGGCCGTTGAGGAACATATACTGCATATTGCGGCTGGAACGGGCGCACTCGGGCCGGGTCACAAAGCCCCAGACGTGAACGTTGCTGCTGGGAGATCCGGTGATCTGCTCAAGCGTTCCTGCAAAATCACGGCCGCAGACGCTGTACACCGCTGCCTGCAGATCGCCGTCGCCGGAGGTGGCAATGACCTCCTTGCCGTCACGGACAAAGGTGATGCGCACCTCGGGATGGGACAGGGCGAGCTTTGTCACGACAGACGCCACATGCATACCCTCGGCCTTCACCGAGCGCAGGAACTTCATGCGGGCAGGGGTGTTGAAAAAGAGGTTGCTGATATGAAACACCGTACCGGCGGCACAGGCACATTCTTCGTTTTCCTGAATCTCTCCGGCTTCCAGATACAGTCTGGTTCCCAGTTCCTGATCTCTCGGCCGGGTCGTCAGCTCGATGCGTGATACAGCCGAGATTGCCGCCAGCGCCTCACCGCGAAAACCCAGTGTGGCGATGCCTTCCAGATCCTCTTCGGAGGAAATCTTGCTGGTTGCGTGACGCAGGAAGCAGGCCCGGGCATCGTCGGGAGACATACCGCAGCCATCGTCGGCAACGATGATCTCATCGATACCGCCGCCGCGGATTTCCACCGAGATAACGGTGGCACCTGCGTCGATGCAGTTTTCCAGAAGTTCCTTGACCACCGATGCAGGCCGTTCCACGACCTCACCGGCGGCAATACAGTTGGCAACATGTGCCGACAGGCGATTGATAATGCCCATAGTTTCTCCTGTTACTTACGGCAGCCGCTGGGCCACCGCCTTGAGCTCATACAGCAGGTTGAGCGCCTGCATGGGTGTCAGATCATCCAGCGGCAGATTGCGCACGCGGGATACAAGCTCCGTTGCGCCGAAATCTGCAAGGCTGGTCTGCTCCTCCTCGTCCACCTTCTTGCGCTTACCGACGATGCGTACATCGTCATCGGATTCCAGCGCTTTCAGGATTTCCTTTGCCCGACGGATCACCGCATCGGGAACCCCGGCGAGCTTTGCAACCTCGATGCCGTAGGAATCATCCGCACCGCCTGCAATGATACGGCGCAGGAAGGTGATATCGTCGCCGCGCTTGCGTACAGCAGTGGAGTAGTTTTCCACGCCGTCGAGCAAATCTGCAAGCTGGGTCAGTTCATGGTAATGGGTGGCAAACATGGTTTTGGCACCCAGTTTCTTCTTGTCAGCGGCATATTCCAGCACCGCACGGGCGATGCTCATACCGTCATAGGTAGATGTGCCGCGGCCGATCTCGTCAAGGATCAGCAGGCTCTTTGCCGTCGCCTCGCGGATGATGGTTGCGACCTCGCTCATCTCCACCATGAAAGTAGACTGGCCTGCCGACAGATCATCCGACGCGCCGATACGGGTAAAGATGCGGTCCACGACACCCAGCTTTGCCGATGCCGCCGGCACAAAGCTGCCGATCTGGGCCATGAGCACAATCAGCGCCGTCTGGCGCATGTAGGTACTCTTACCGGCCATGTTGGGGCCGGTGATGATGGCAACGCGGTGGCGATTGCAGTCCAGAGTCGTGTCGTTGGGGACAAAGCTGCGGCTGGGCAGCATCTGCTCGACCACCGGATGGCGGCCGTCGCGGATGACCAGCTGATCGGAACCGTCCACGTCGGGCATGACGTAGCTGTTCTTCACCGCCAGCTCTGCAAAGCCTGCCAGTACATCCAGCTGCGCCACAGCCTGCGCCGTGCGCTGCACGCGTTCCGTCTGCTGCGCCACCTGATCACGCAGGCGGCAGAACAGCTCATATTCCAGCGTCTTGATGCGTTCCTGCGCACCAAGCACGGAGCCTTCCAGTTTCTTGAGTTCCTCGGTGATGAAGCGTTCGCCGTTGACCAGCGTCTGCTTGCGTATGTAATCGCCGGGAACCAGATTGAGATTGGATTTGCTGACCTCGATATAGTAGCCGAACACCTTGTTGTAGCTGACCTTGAGGTTTTTGATGCCCGTACGCTCCCGTTCCCGGGTTTCCACCTGGGCAATCATGCCGCGGCCGTTCTGGGCAAGGTTGCGCAGCTCGTCGGCCTCCTCATGGAAGCCTTCACGGATCAGTCCGCCCTCACGCAGCAGCACCGGCGGCTCATCCACGAGACAGGCATGGATTGCTTCACTCACATCCTGCAGCTCGTCAATCTGCGCCGTCAGCTCCTGCATCAGGCTTCCCTCCAGCATTGCCGCCTGACGGCGGATCTCGGGGAGATTGTCGCAGGCCGCGGCCAGCGACACAAGATCACGGGCATTGGCCGTGCCGAGAGACACGCGGCTGATCAGACGCTCCATATCCAGCACGCCGCCCAGTGCGCGCACCAGTTCCTCACGTACAATCGTCGCACTCACCAGCGCCGATACGCCGTTGTGGCGGCGGCGGATGGCCGCAGGACTCAGCAGCGGCTTTTCAAGCCACTGCTTGAGACATCTGGCACCCATCGCCGTACGGGTACGATCCAGTACCCACAGCAGCGAGCCGCGCTTTTCATGGGCGCGCATGGTTTCAAACAGTTCCAGATTCCGGCGTGCTACATGATCGATGGTCATATAAGCCTTCGGATCATAAATTTCCGCCCGATGCAGATGGGTCAGCGCCGTTTTCTGCGTCTGGGCAAGATAGGCAAGCAGCCCCGCCAGTACATAGACCGCATAGGGCTCGGCACATACGGCGCTGTCCGCGCCGAAATGGCGGCGCACCTCTTCGGGTCCCGTGGGATAGAGAAAAGCTTCGCTCTGCACGCTCTCCACCCGGCAGTGAAGCTGCTCGCCAAGCTGCTTGACCACTTCTTCCTGTGCATAGAGACGGTCACACAGCAGCGCCTCGGACGGTGCAAAGCGGCGGCATTCTTCCAGCACCGTATCGCTCATCTCGTCATCCGCCGCCATGATCGTCACCTGCGCCTCACCTGTGGAGACGTCGCAGAAGCAGATGGCGGCCTTCTGCTCATCGGCAAAGCCGACACACAGATAGTTATTCGCTTTCTCCGGCAGCATGGATGAATCGGTGACGGTACCGGGGGTGAGAACACGCAGCACCTCACGCTTCACAAGTCCCTTTGCCAGCGCCGGATCCTCCGTCTGCTCGCAGATGGCAACCTTGTAGCCCTTGGCAATCAGCCTGCCCACATAACCCTCGTAGCTGTGATAGGGCACGCCGCACATGGGAGCGCGCTCATCACCACCGCAGTTCTTGCCGGTCAGCGTCAGTTCCAGCTCCGAGGACACGATCTTTGCATCCTCGTAGAACATCTCATAGAAGTCACCCAACCGGTAGAAAAGGATGCAGTCTTCATATTGATTTTTGATTTCGAAATACTGCCGCATCATCGGCGTCAGTTCTTTTTCCTGCACGTTCACAAACTCCATCCTGTTCTGCGCAGTTTCCTGCGGTTATTCGTTCACAATACTGCCAAACAGGGCATAAGTCGAGCCCTTTTCCACGCGGACACGTACCTTCGTGCCGCGCAGACTTTCATCGCCCACGGTGTGTACAAGCCGTCCGCCGTCGGTACGGCCGCTCAAAGTATAGCCTGCTGCACGGCCGCCGCCGTCGATGAACACTTCCACGACTTTTCCGATGTAGGAAGCGTGGATTTCCTGCGAAATGCGGTTCTGCGCCGCAAGCAGCCGGTCAAACCGGTTCTGCTTCTCCTCATGCGTCGCCGGATCCTCCATCGTGGCTGCCGGAGTCCCGGTACGGGGAGAGTAGATGAAGGTAAACAGAGAGTCAAAACGCACCCGCTCCACCAGGTCAAGCGTACCCTGAAAGTCCTCTTCCGTCTCGCCGGGAAAGCCGACGATAATATCGGAGGTGATGCAGAGTCCCGGAATATGGGCGCGGGCATAGTCGATGAGCTCCAGATACTGCTCCACCGTGTAGCGGCGGTTCATCGCCTTGAGAATCCGGTCGGAACCGCACTGTACGGGCAGGTGAAGGCCGCGGGCACACTTGGGATTGGCCGCGATCACGTCAAAGAGACGCTTTGTGGCATCCTTGGGGTGACTGGTCATAAATCGGACGGTGAAATCGCCCTCAATGGCACAGATGCGCTCCAACAATGTCGGAAAATCGCAGTCTCCGCCGTCATAGGAGTTGACGTTTTGTCCCAGAAGTGTGAAATCGCGATACCCTTCGGCCACCAGACCCCGGATTTCGTTGAGAATATCCTCCGGACGGCGGCTGCGCTCCCGTCCGCGCACGTAGGGAACGATGCAGTAGGTGCAGAAGTTATTGCAGCCGTACATGATCGAAACCCAGGCCTTGTCCTTTTCCTTACGCTGTACAGGCAGACCCTCAGCGATGCGTCCCGCAGAATCCTCCACGTCAAACACACGCTTGTGTTCACTCACAGCCTCCCACAAAAGCTGGGGCAGCTTCCAGAGTGCATGGGTACCAAAGACGATGTCCACGTAGGGGAAGCTCATCTTGAGCTTCCGGGCCATCTGGGGCTGCTGCGGCATACAGCCGCACACGCCGATGATCAACTCAGGACGGCGGCGCTTTTCATGGCTCAGCGCGCCGATGTTGCCAAGGACTCTGGCCTCGGCATGCTCACGGATGGCACAGGTATTGATGATGATGACGTCGGCCTCATGCTCATCGGCAGCCACGGCATAACCGGAAGCGGCCAGAATGCCGCGGATAGCCTCGGCATCGGCTTCATTCTGCTGACAGCCGTAGCAGTCCACCAGCGCCTTGGGCACATAGCCGTTCTCCGCTGTGCGGGCGCTGTTGCGCCGCAGCAGACGCTGGGTGAAGCTGCGCTGTTGCGCCATTTCCTCGGGGGTTACAAATACGTTTTCTCTGTTCAAAGTAACAATCCTTTCCCGGAACTTTGCCGGAAATACGGTTTATGAGCAATCGGATAAGGGAAACAATCAGGTGACACCGCGGTTTTCCCAACGGTTCGAGCAAAAGCGCGTCACAAAGCAGACGGTTCTGGCAACCCAGTCCATGTACATCGCATACCAGATGCCCGGCAGGCCCATGTGAAGCAGCACGCCCAGAATCCAGGAAAACAGTACGCGGCAGACCCACATGATGATCAGCGAGCAGCTCACGGTGTAGCGCACATCGCCTGCGGCACGAAGGCCGGCGGGGATGTTGAAAGCAACCGCCCAGCCAAAGGGCGTGATGATCATGAACTCACGGGATACGCGGATGGCAAGCTCCAGCACGGGCAGCTCGTCTGAGAAAAGGCCTGCAATCTGCGGCATAAAGATGTACATCGGTATACAGGCAGCGGTCTGAATAAGCGCACAGGCGATGGATGTGCGGCGCACGTCAGCGCGTGCCTGTTCAAAGTCCTTTGCGCCCACCGAGAAACCGGTCAGCGTGACCGTCAGCAGGGTCATCGCATTACCGGGGATCTCCACGAAAGCAATGAGGTTGAAGGCCACGGAATTGGCCGCGATCACATGGGTACCCATGCCGGCCATGAACACCTGTACCAGAAGCTTTCCGCCGTTGAAGAGCAGCGTATCAAATCCCATGGGCAGGCCAATGGTCAGGATGGGCTTTAAATCCCGCAGGCTGATGGGGAAAAATCGGCGCACCTTCAGCGAGAAGCTATGACCCCGCATGAGAATGAACATGACCACGGCGCCCACGACCTTGGCCACAACCAGTCCGATGGCGGCGCCCACAACACCCAGCTGCAGGAAATAAATCGTCACCGCACAGATGCCGGTGTTGATGACATTGACCAGCAGCGCGATCATCATCGGCGTACGGTTATTGCCGCAGCCGCGCAGGACAGCGGACATTACCGCATAGAAGCAGTTGAACGGCAGACTGATGGCGGACGCGTACAGATAAATACGCGCACCGTCCAGCACCGCCTGCTCGGCAGCGCCAAAGAGGAAGGAGATAATCTGCCTTGCAAAGAGCAGCAGGAACAGACAGATTGCCGCCGACATGATGGTCATCGCGGACAAAAACTGTCCCATCGTTTCCTCGGCACGTCTGCGCTGATCCGCTCCCAGGAATTGCGCCGTTACCGCGGCGGCTCCCGAGCACAGCGAGATGATCGTGTTGAGGATGACCATATTCATGGAGCTGACCACACCGACGGCGCTGATGGCAACAGAGCCGGCATGTCCAACCATGATCGTCGCAATAATGCCCACCATTGTGGTCATTGCCTGTTCGCCGAGTACCGGCAGATACATCTTCTGAACCTTGCGGTTGGTAAATATGTAGCGCAGATCCGAGCGCAAAAATTGCATGGCAGGCTCCTTAAACGCAGTCGCGGCCGCATTTTTTGATACCTTCTGCGGTCTTTCGACGGTTTTGTTTGACATAATACGCAAGCTTGTCGGTGTTTGACGGGAAGTTATCCCTGATTTCCCCCGACTTTTCCCCGGTCAAAACAGAGTTTTCCCCCGACCCGTTCGGAGTTATCCCCCACTTATCCCGTTTTTCCCTCAAGTTTTCCCTGCTGTTGGAAGTGAGGAATCGGTTTACATAAGAACCGTTATTTCCCAGAAAGGTTACAACTTATGACAAACCGTAATAAAGTGTAAATATTTCCGCCAAGGTATTTACAAACCCTGTTACCTATCAACCCTTGTAGCTGCGGCTGATGGGCAGCGTCGCCACGGCGTTGAGATTTGCTCCCGCCCGTGCGCCCGCCAGATATTCGTAATACGCCTGGCAGGCGATCATCGCGCCGTTATCGCCGCAGAGCTTTGCAGGAGGCATAAACAGGCGAAGTCCCGCCTTTTTGGCTTCTTTTTCAAGCCGTGCCCGCAGGAAGGAGTTTGCGGCGACACCGCCGGCCACGGCCAGCGTATCCCCGAACTCCCGGGCCGCTTCCACGGCACGGGGTACCAGCGTATCGGCAACAGCCGCACAGAAAGAGGCCGCCAGACCTTCTCGGTCGATCTCGATGCCTTTCTGAGCCGCATTGTGCGCGGTGTTGCGCACGGCAGTCTTGAGACCGGAGAAGGAGAAATCAAAGGGGGCGCCGTCCACCTGCGCACGGGGCAGCTTGTAGGCCTTCGGATCGCCCTTCTGGGCAAGCCGGTCGATCATCAGACCTCCGGGATAGGGTTCGCCCAGCACACGGGCAACCTTGTCAAAGGCCTCGCCTGCCGCATCGTCACGGGTACCGCCCACGATCTCCATCTCGGTATAGGATTTCACCCGTACGATCAGGCTGTGACCGCCGGAGACCACCAGACAGGTAAAGGGCGGCTCAAGCTCCGGGAATGCGATGTAATTGGCGGCGATGTGGCCGCGCATATGGTGCACCGGGATCAGCGGAAGCCCCCGCGCAAGTGAAAGTCCCTTGGCGTAGTTGACGCCCACCAGCAGCGCACCGATAAGCCCCGGCGCGTAGGTCACACCGATGGCGTCCAGATCGTCGAAGGTGAGTTCCGCCTCTTTCAGGCACTGCTCCACCACGCCGCAGACACCTTCCACGTGGCGTCGGGACGCAATTTCCGGCACGACGCCGCCGAAAACGGCATGCATATCGGCCTGCGACAGCACCACATTGGAAAGGATCTTTCGTCCGTCCTCGGAAATCGCCGCAGCGGTCTCGTCGCAGGAGCTTTCAATGGCTAGGATTCGCATCTGTGTTGCCCCTCTCCCGGCTCCCAGCGCATGAGGATGGCATCCTCGGTGGGATTTTCATAATAAGCACGGCGTTCGCCGCAGACTTCAAACCAGCACTTCTCATACAGCGCACGGGCAGGCGCATTGGAGGCGCGCACTTCCAGATAGATCGTCTCCACCTCTTCCAGTGCTTCCATCAGCAGCACCAGTCCCTCGGCAAAGCCGCCGCGGCGCTTGTCGGGATGGCAGGCCACCCGGTAGATCTCCGCCTCACCGGCCACACACACGCCGCCCAGATAGGACGTCAGCGTGCCGTCGGACTCATAGCCCGCGAGCCATATGCTGTTTTCATTGTCAAAGCTATCCGCAATCGTCTGCTCGCTCCAGGGATCAGCAAACGAGAGTTTTTCAATTTCCGCCACTGCCGGGATATCGGCACGGCTCATACGTTTTAACTGTACCATTCTGTCTTATCCTTTCGCGTTGTACCAGTCCTCGCCCATGGACGCTTCTGCCACAAGCTTGACGGAAAGAGACGCCGCCCCTTCCATTTCCTCGGTCAGGAGCTTCGCCACATACTCAGCCTCTTCCGCAGGCGCCTCGACGATGAGTTCGTCGTGTACCTGCAGGATCAGTCTTGCCTGCAGTCCTTCACGGCGCAGTCTTTGATCAACTGCGACCATGGCGCGCTTGATGATATCGGCGGCGCTGCCCTG
Source organism: Oscillospiraceae bacterium (assembly GCA_015067675.1). Classification (GTDB taxonomy): domain Bacteria; phylum Bacillota; class Clostridia; order Oscillospirales; family QAMX01; genus SIG502. The sequence goes on along the minus strand of SVMB01000010.1, from coordinate 9,826 downwards.
AATGGGTGTATTGAGCGCCACGCGCTCACCGAAGGCACGCATATTCCGGTTGGAGGATTTGAGCTCCGGCAGATCGCGGCGGCGGCCATAAAGCGTCGTCACGTAGCCGTTGGCTGCGGCTTCCTTTTTGATGCGCTCCATATAGGCTTTGACGCCGGGGTAGGCGCCCAGATAATTCTCGATATATTGTTTGGCCTCGCCCACACTGATGCCCAGATCGCCCGCAAGCGAGAAGGCGCTGATGCCGTAGACGATACCGAAGTTGACGGCCTTGGCAGCGCTGCGCTGGGCAGGCGTCACGTCCTCGGGGGCAATACCCTGCACGCTGGCAGCCGTCAGGCGGTGGATATCCGCGCCTGCGGCAAAGCCTGCGATCATCGCCTGATCCTGGGCCACGTGAGCAAGCAAACGCAGCTCGATCTGGGAGTAGTCGGCGTCGATGAGCACATGACCGGGCTTTGCCACAAACATGCGCCGCAGTTCTGCACCCACAGCGCGGCGCACGGGGATATTCTGCATATTGGGATCGGTGGAACTCAGGCGTCCCGTTGCCGTCACCATCTGCTGGAAATGGGAATGAATGCGCCCGTCCGCTTCGATAAAACGCACCAGACCGTCGGTATAGGTACCTTTGAGCTTTGTCAGCTGCCGGTAGGAGATGATCTTTTCCACACAGGAGTGGAAAGGCTTGAGGTAATTGAGTGTATCGATATCGGTTGAGTAACCGGTTTTGGTCTTTTTGCCGCCGGGAAGTCCCAGCTTTTCAAAGAGCAGCTCACCCAGCTGCTTGGGGGAATTGAGATTGCAGGAGACGCCGGTATCGGCGACGATACCCTCTTCCAGCGCCCGGATCTTCTCGCCAAGCTCGGCTGAATAAGCCGCAAGCTGGCCTGCATCCACGGCAATACCTGCGTGCTGCATTCTGGCAAGTACCGCGCACAGCGGCAGCTCCGTCTCCCGGTAGAAGTCCGTGCAGCCCTGTTGGGCAAGCTTTTTGTCCAGCACGGGCCCCAGTGCCCACAGTGCTTCCAGACAGGCTCCGAGCTTTTCCGCCTCTGCCTCCGAATCGGCAAGTGGGGACGCAAACAGCTCATATTCGGGATTCTGCACATCCCGCTCCAGCCAGCGCAGTGCAAGAGCCGGCAGTGTGAAATCGCCCGACGTGGGATCGATCACATAAGCCGCCAGCGCCACGTCCTCCACGGGTACTGCAGGCAGTTCTTCCCCGCGCGCGAGCATCGCAAGATACACAGGCTTGATGTCGCTGCTCACCCGCTGCACATCGGCCGTCCAGAGTTTCTTCCAGAAATCCGCCAACGCCTCTTCGCTCAGATCTCCTGCGCAGACATAAAACGCCTGCTTCGCCGTGCGCAGGGCAATGAGTTCCCGCTCGCCGTATACCAGAAACGCGGTCTTTCCCTGGGGCGTCCACCCGGCAAGCATCGCTTCATCCGCACGCTGCAGCACAGGAACCGTCTCCTGCGCCGGTTCTTCAGACCAGGGCAGTTCTTCGGCAGGAGTATTGGTAACTGCCTTTCCGACAGGTGCATGAAGTCCCAGCTGGACGATAAATTTCTTCAGTTCCAGACGTAAAAAGAGTCGGTAAAGCGCCGCTTCGTCGGGATTTTTCAGCATCGCGTCCTCCGGACGCATCTCAACCGGTGCGTGGCGGTCAATTTCGGCAAGCCGACGGCTCATAATCGCGGACTCGTGGCCGTCACGCAGCTTTTTCTTCATCGTATCCCGCAGATCGGAGGCGTCCAGCTCCTCGTAGAGCTTTTCCACCGACCCAAAGCGCTGGATAAGCGTCAGCGCGCTCTTCTCACCGATACCGGCCACACCCGGAATATTATCAGAAGTATCGCCCTGCAGCGCTTTGACCTCGATGAGCTGCCTGGGCGTCACTCCGAAGGTTTCGGCAATGAGCTCGGGGGTATACTGAGTCGTGACAGGATGTCCCGCCTTCGTGGTGATGAGGCTGACCCGGGTTTCCTCGCCCACCAGCTGGAGGCTGTCCCGGTCACCGGTGACGACCACGGCTTCCCAGTCGTCGTCCTGCTCACACATCAGGCTCATCGTACCCAGCAGGTCGTCTGCCTCAAAGCCCGGCAGCTCCAGTCTGGAAATGCCCATCGTGTCCAGCACTTCCTTGAGCAGCTCGATCTGGGAAATCAGTTCCGGCGGCGTGGGACGACGTCCGGCCTTGTAGCCGGAATACTCCATATGCCGGAAGGTGGGCGCTTTCAGGTCAAAACAGGCGCACACGGCATCAGGCTTTTCTTCTTCCACAATACGCCAGTAGGTGGTCAGAAAGCCGTAGATTGCATTGGTATATTCACCGTTTTTCGTAGACAGCGGACGGATGGCATAAAACGCTCTGTTAATCAGAGAGTTTGCATCCAGAAGAACAAGCTTCACGCCGATTTTCCTCCTTCGCGGGCAATCCTGCAGGGCAATGGTCAGATAGAGATAGTATACCACAAAGTTCTGTGTTTCGCAAATCATTCAGGCAGGTTTTTTGTGGTTTTTTCGCGCATTTTCCCGTCGTTCTCTGCACTCTTGTCATTTTCTCCTGTTTGTGGTATAATAAAGCACCTCATTTGATGAAAGGAACCCGTTATGAACGATTTTCTGACAAAGAAGACGCTTGATTGTGATCTGTGCGTGATTGGCGGCGGCCTTTCCGGCTCCTTTGCTGCCCTTGAAGCGGCCAGACACGGCGCCAAAGTCATCCTGATGCAGGATCGCCCCATGCTCGGCGGCAACGCTTCCTCGGAAATCCGTATGTGGGTCAGAGGTGCCGGCGGCGCTTTCAACCGGGAAACCGGCCTGCTGTCTGAACTGGAAGAGCGCATCATCCGTTACAATCCCACGCTTGTTCCCTCTCTGACGGATGCCGCGCTCTACGGCATGCTGCGCGAGAATGATAACATTACCCTGCTGCTCAATACCTCCTGTCTGGATGCCGCTATGCAGGGCAGCCGGATTCTCTCCGTCACCGGCTGGCAGATGACCACCTACACCTATTACACGGTCACGGCAAAGCTGTTCATGGACTGCTCCGGCGACAGCATTCTGGCTCCCCTCACCGGAGCCGCCTACTGTCACGGACGTGAGGCACGAAGCGAATACAACGAGGAGCTGGGACAGCCTGCCGCTGATATCCGCACCATGGGTATGTCTGTTCTGCTGGCTGCCCGTGAGACCGATCATCCCGTGTCCTTTACCCCACCGCCCTTTGCAAACGTCTATCCCACCGACGATTCCTTCGCAGGCGACGTCGGACAGAGTGTGCATGCGCAGGTGCGCGACCACAGAGTTGCCACAAGCGGCGCCAATCTCTGGTGGGTTGAGCTGGGCGGTGAAGGCGACAGCATCCACGACGCCGACCGCGTGCGCGACGAGCTGCTGGCCTGCATCTACGGCGTATGGGATCATATCAAAAACCGCGGCGATCATGGCATGGAAAACTGGGATCTGGACTGGGTCGGTTTCCTGCCCGGAAAGCGTGAATCCCGACGCTATGTCGGCGATTATGTCATGTGCGAGGCGGATATCCGCAGCGGCGGGCATTTTGACGACGAAATCGCCTACGGCGGCTGGCCGATGGACGACCACAATCCCTACGGTATGCGTAAAAACCCGGAAAGCAACCTGCCCTCCATCATGATTCCGGTGACGGAGCCCTACGGCATCCCGCTGCGCTCTCTTTATTCCAAAAACATCGATAACCTGATGTTTGCCGGGCGCAACATCAGCGTCACCCATGTGGCACTCTCCTCCACCCGCGTCATGGGTACCTGCTCCCTCATCGGACAGGCCGCAGGCTGCGCTGCTGCCCTGGCGCTTCGGCTGGGTATCTCTCCCAGAGAGGCAGCCCTCGGTCACTGCCGTGAGATCCAGCAGCAGCTCATGGACGACGGCGTTTTCCTGCCCCATTTCAGGCGTGAAGTATCGGCACTGACGAAAAGGGCCAAAACAAACCTCACCGATGCCCGGCGGGATACGCTGTTCAACGGTCTGGAACGTCCCCACACGCAGGCCGGTGAAAACAGCATCGTATTTCAGCCCGGCGAGAGCCTCTGCTTCCGCTTTGACCGCCCTGAGCATATCCGCGGACTTCGGCTGTGCTTTGACCCGGATTTTGAACGCATGTCCATCTCCGACAACCACAAAATGCGTGTTTTTGCCATGAAGCTGCATACGGGCAGGGACTTCGTTCCCGTGCGCGTCGCCGCGACGCTGGTGAAATCCTTCGTGGTCTATGCCGACGGTCAGGAAGCCGCGCGCGTTGAGGATAACTTCCACCGTCTGCTTACCCTTCCCCTCGACATCACGGCCACCGAGCTGCGTATCGAGTGGTTGGAAACCAACGGTGCACCGGAAGTGCGGCTGTTCTCCGCCGATCTGCTGGCGTAAGCTCTTTTTCTCGTTTTACATCGTTTTGTTTAAAAGACGGCATCCAAAAGATGCCGTCTTTTTGCATTGCACCGCACAAATTCTTAAATTGCCTTGCATTCTCTGCAAAAACAGGATATACTTAGTATGAATGATTATCTGCAAAGGAGAAGCACCATGGCACTGGCCGTGATTATTCCTGTCTATAACGAAGAAAAAGGCATCGAACGGCACATCGCCGAGATTGACCGTATCCTCACCGCCGACGGTATCGGGCACACCTTCATGCTCGTTGACGACGGCTCCCGTGACAACTCCTGGGCTGCCCTGCGCAGGCTCAGTCAATCCATGGACAATGTCCGTGCCATCCGCTTTGCCCGCAACTTCGGCAAGGAGGTCGCCATCTGCGCCGGCCTCGACGCCATTGATGAAGATCTCTATCTGGTCATGGATTCCGACCTGCAGCATCCGCCCCGCTGCATCAAGGGCATGATGGCCCTCATGGAACGCACCGGCGCCGATATCGTGGACGGCGTCAAGGAAAGCCGCGGCACGGAGACTGCGAAAACAAAGCTGCTGGCCAAGGGCTTCTATAAGGTGCTTGCCATGTTCACCGGCCTTGAGCTGGACAACTCCTCCGACTTCAAGCTCATGCGCCGCAAGGTCATCGACGCCATCCGTGTCATGCCCGAGCGCAACCGCTTCTTCCGCTCACTGGTGGACTACGTGGGCTTTGAGCGCGTGCCCTTCGGCTTCGCCACCGATGACCGTGACGACGGCACCAGCCGTTTCTCCACAAAAAAGCTGCTGATTCTGGCCTTCAACGCCATTCTGTCCAATACCAACAAGCCTCTCTACCTGCCGCTGGTACTGGCCGGTCTTTCCGGTCTCGGGGCGTTTGCTTCCCTGCTCTTTATCATCCTCCGAGCCTGCCTCGCCCTCACCGTCACCGGAACCCAGTGGCTCATGCTTTCCCTGTTCGTCTGCACCGCGCTCATTCTCCTCAGCGTCGGCATTACCGGAGCCTACCTTGCCCGTATGTATGACGAGGTCAAGGGGCGTCCTCTGTATCTGATATCGGAGCGTCTGTGATGAAAAAACTGCTTGCCTTACTTGAAAACGAAAAGATTCAGGAGCTCATCCGCTACGTCATCGTCGGCGTCGCCACGACCTTCGTCAGTTGGGGAACGCTCTGGGTCTTCTGTTATCCCCTCTCCATCCATCCGGATATTGCCAACATCCTCAGCATCATCTGCGCCGTGCTCTTTGCCTATGCCGCCAACAAGCTCGTTGTTTTCCGTACGCACTGCAAAAACATCGCCGAGCTCGGCCGCGAGGCTCTGAGCTTCTTTGCAGCCCGCGCCGCCACGATGGTGCTGGAAACCGTAGGCTTTTCCCTTGCCTACAACGTACTGTACCTCTCGCCGATGATTTCCAAAGTGGTCATCAGCGTCGCGGTTCTCGTTGCCAATTACGTGCTTTCAAAGCTTTTTGTATTCCGAAAGAAGCAATAAAACCGCCATAACCGTCCGAAAGGAGTATTTGTTATGCTGTTTCGTAAAAACGCCACCATCGTCTTTCAGGGTGACAGCGTCACCGATGCCGGTCGTACCCGCGGCGAAAACGACGGCCTCGGCCACGGCTATCCCGCCATGTGCGCAGGCGTGCTCAAGAGCCTGTTTCCCGACTATGAACTGACCATCTACAACCGCGGCATCGGCGGCAACCGCGTGGAGAACCTTGTTGACCGCTGGCAGACCGACACCATCGACCTGCATCCCAACCTCGTCTCCATCCTCATCGGCGTCAACAACGTCTGGCATCCCTATGTCAAGCCCGAGGTACCCTACGATATCCGCAAGTTCGAGGCCGACTACACCCGCATCGTCGAGCAGACCATCCATTACGGTGCAAAGCTTATCGTCATGGAGCCCTTCGCCTTCCACAATCCCGACGGCTGCTTCCCTGAATCCTGGCGTGAACGTCTCTGGGAAGTCAATCAGGTGGCCCGCCGCATCGCGCTGCGCTATGCCGACGCCTACATTCCCCTCGACGGCATCCTCTATCAGGAAGCCATGAAGGCCACGCCCACCGTGCTCTCTGTGGACGGCGTGCATCCCACCTTCGAAGGACACCGCGTTCTCGCCCGCGAGTGGCTCAAAGCCGCAGGGGTGATCGGTTGCTGACGCTTATTGAAAACGTCCGGGCTTTCCGTGACGGTGAATGGAAAGAATCCCAGATCCTCATTGCCGGTTCCGCCATCGAGCGCATCGCCGACCGTATTGACTGTACATACGACGGGCTTGAGCACGTGGACGGACGCGGGATGTATGCAGTCCCCGGCTACATCGATCAGCACGTACACGTTACCGGAGGCGGCGGTGAAGGCAGTTTCATCACCCAGGTACCGCCCATCAAGCTCAGTGCGCCGGTCATGGCGGGTATCACCACCATCGTCGGCACGCTTGGTACCGACGGCACCACCCGCAGTGTTGCCAATCTCGTCGCCAAGACCCGTGCGCTCAACGAGTTCGGCATGACCGCCTACTGTCTTACCGGCAACTACAACTACCCCTCTCCCACGCTCACCGGTTCGGTTCTCGACGACATCGTCTTTCTGCACGATGTTATCGGCGTAAAAATCGCAATTTCCGATCATCGCTCGGCAAATATGAGTAAAACGGATCTCATTAAGCTGGCCTCCGACGCCCGTGTCGCGGGACTTCTGGCAGGCAAAGCAGGCATCGTGCATCTGCACGTCGGTGCAGGCAAGGCAAAACTTTCCATGCTCTTTGAGATCGTCGAGGAAACCGATATTCCCATCTCCGTTTTTCGTCCGACACACATCGGAAAATGCTACGATGATGCCATTCGCTTTACAAAAGCCGGTGGTTATGTCGATTTCACCTGCGCACCCGCAGGTTCTTCCGTCTTCCCCAAAACGACCGCACAGATCGTACAGGCGCTGGATGATGCGCCCGCCGGACTTGTCACCATGAGCACCGACGGCAACGGCAGCTGCCCGTTCTGGAATGCACAGGGTGAACTGGTCGGCATCACTGCCGATACCGTAGATTCACTGCCCCAGACCGTGGCCTCGATGGTTCGCGACTGCGGCTGTCCGCTTGAGAAGGCCATTCTTCCGGTAACGGAGAATGTTGCCCGGGCGCTGGGGCTTTATCCCCGCAAGGGTGTGCTGGCCAAAGGCAGTGACGCGGACATCTTATTGCTTGGAGATGACCTGATGCCCGATACGGTTTTTGCCTGCGGCAGATGTATGGTGGCTGGACACGAGCTCAAGGTTCAAGCCTACTACGAGGACTTATAATCCCCTGTAAATGCAGCAAGGCTGCGGCGAATCCTCGCCGCAGCCTTTTCTTACGGTTTTTTCGGCTGATAATTGTCCGTAAACACGCCGCTGCTTGCCGAATACATGGGGTTTTCTGCCCGTGCCGCATCTTTTTCCGCTGTAAGGGCAAGTAATCTCGCCTCCTGCCGACCGTTCAGATCAAGGTTATTCACAGCGCACAGAAGCAGAAACTCCAGCGTATCCACATAGAAGAAATCGTCTGCCAGTCCGTTCGGATCGGTTTCACAGCGCTCCTCGTATTCCTGCTGCGTCATAAGCTCAGCTCCTGCGTATTCTTTCAGCAGCACGTCAGCAAAGTCCGGTCTCGCCATCAGCTCACGAAGCCCGTTGAACGTGTCGTATATGGGCTGATACGCGCCGTATGCGTGATCATGGGCACGATAATCGGACAGATAGGGATACGCAAGCACCGTTTCCAGCAGTGCCCGGGTAGTCATCGCGTTCAGCTTCTCCTCCGGGATCTGCAGCAGTGCGATTTTTTCTGCCTTTGTCCGATAGGAAGCCCATTCCTCTGTCCCGGGCTGGAGCGGATATGTATAAGGTGTGTTGTCGGTATATGGAGAATTACAGGCACACAGGAGTATCAGAAGCATCAGCATGAGCGAAATTTGTCGGCAGACGAGCAGTTTTTTCATACCGGATGTTCCCTCCACTTCAAATCAGCACCCCAGCTCATATTTTAAACCATATTTATTCAATAAAATGATAACACATACCGGAATTCTTGTCAACAAGAGCTTTCGTCTGCATTTCAACGCAAAACTGCCGCGGTGAATCATCGCCGCGGCAGTGCTGTATCCTGTATACCTTATAAAACGCTCGTCCTGACCTCATGGTAGAGTCGCTCCACAGTCTCCAGTTCCGGCGCCTGGGAACCGGAGCACATGACGCTGGCGGCGCTGATGGCAATGGCGAGTTTGAGTCGCTGCTCATCCGTTAATCCCGCCTGTTCGCCGTAGGCGAGCGCCGCGACCATGGAGTCGCCCGCACCTACGGTGCTCAGCACCGGGACTTTGAGACCTTCTGCCTTGCAGCACCAGCCGTCCTTTACAAACAGCGCGCCGTCGCCGCCAAGGGAGATCACAACCTCCCGGATGCCCATGCCGAGAAGCACGCCTGCGCTCTCAATGAGCGACTGCACGTCCGGATGGGGATGCCCCATCAGCCGGTCAAGCTCGTCGATGTTGGGCTTGATAAGCGTGGGAGCAGCCTTCACGCCCTCACGGAAGCTCTCGCCATCGGCGTCGAGCCAGACCTTCGCGCCCTTCTGCTGATAGCGCGCGATCAGGTCACGGTAGATCGTGGGCGCGATGCCCCGGGGGATGCTGCCGGAGAGCAGCAGCGTGTCGCCTGGGAGGATCGTCTCGTCGAGCTTTGCCAGCAGCTCCTGCAGCTTCTCCTGCGTAATCTCCGGGCCGGGCTCGTTGATGTCGGTATTCTTCCCAAGCGTCGGGTCGATGACCTTGAGATTGGTGCGGGTATCCTCGTCCACCCGGACGGTCAGAACGCCGATGCCCTGCTGCTCGAGAAACTTCACGCCGCGCATGCCGGTCGTGCCTCCCCAGAAGGCGGCAGCGGTACTTTTACAGCCGAGCTGTATGAGGCATTTGGACACGTTGATGCCCTTGCCGCCGATATCGGTGCGCACGGTCCGGATACGGTTGACGGTGCCGGTTTCAAAGGACTCGATGGTGACGGTCTTATCAATCGCGGGATTTAAGGTAAGTGTATAAATCACGGGTATTCACCTCTGTCAAAAGCCAATCAAAGAATCAAGAACATAAGTAATTGAGGCGGCTGAAAAGCCCTCTCACTTCGTTCAACAGCCTCGCTGGTTAAACTGCTTGCCTCTCCCGCTGGGAGAGGTGGCACGTGAACCGCAATCGGTTCACGTGACGGAGAGGGCAAAACTTTCCCCAACGTAAGAAAAATCCCCAGCCTGTTGGCTGGGGATGGAGCTGCTGGCCAGAGTCGAACTGGCGACCTCATCCTTACCAAGGATGCGCTCTACCTACTGAGCTACAGCAGCGAATGGCGACCCGGATGAGGCTCGAACTC
>SVMB01000117.1 GCA_015067675.1 Oscillospiraceae bacterium | reverse complement strand
CCGTGTGAAACGACAGCGTCGTGCCCAGCATCGACGGGAGAGAAGAGCCCGTCAGCGCAGGAAGCTTCTGCCCAAGGATCTCAAGATGGGCGGCGTGGACATTCCGTTTGTGCTGCTGCTGCTGGCAGTGGTGATCGTCGGCCTGATTATGCTGTTCTCGGCCAGCTATACCGCTGCCTACTATAAGTATAACGACGCCTACCACTTCATCGGCCGTCAGGCGGCCTTTACGCTGGTGGGACTGGTCATCATGTGGGTTGTATCCCGGGTTCCGTATCAGATTCTGCATCAGCTGTCGTTTCCGTCATTGGCGGCGGCGTTAGTGCTGCTGGTACTGGTTTTGTTCATCGGTACTACCAACAATACCGAGGCAAAACGATGGCTGGTCATCGGTCCGATCAACTTCCAGCCGTCCGAGATTGCAAAAGCTGCCATTATCATCGTCTTTTCCAGTCTTGCCGTGCGTATGCGCAGTACCATCAAGAATCCCTCGTCGCTGATACCGTTCCTGGTTATTCTGGGATTCGTAGCAATTCTCCTGTTGCGCCAGCCTCATCTGTCCGCGACCATCATCGTTATTCTCAGCGGCATGATCGTCATGTTCCTGGGCGGCGCCAATATCCTGCACCTGGGCAGTCTGGCGGCCGTCGGTATCACGGGCGTTTATATCCTCGTTTTCAAGTTCGGCTACCAGTATGACCGTATCGAGTCCTGGCTGGATCCCTGGAAATACCCGCTGGGAGACGGTTTCCAGCTTCTGCAGTCGCTTTATGCTGTCGGTTCCGGCGGTCTGTGGGGACTGGGACTGGGACAAAGCCGTCAGAAGCAGATGTATCTGCCGGAACCCTACAACGATTTCATCTTTTCCATCGTCTGCGAGGAGCTGGGCTTCATCGGAGCAGCACTCATCATCGTGCTCTTCGCAGCCCTTTATATCCGCGGTTTCTACATTGCCCTCAAATCGCGTGATACCTTTGGTACCCTGCTGGTGGCAGGATTTATCTCACAGCTTGCTCTTCAGACCTTTCTCAACATCGGCGTCGTTATCGGCCTGCTGCCGGTTACAGGCGCATCTCTGCCGTTTTTCTCATCCGGCGGTACATCGCTTCTGGTGCTGTACGCCGAAATGGGCGTTGTATTAGGCGTCTCACGACAGATGGCAGGCAATGAGAAGAGTCAGTAAAAGAAAAAGGACGGATTCATCATGCGTATCATTTTAAGCGGCGGCGGTACCGGCGGTCATATCAACCCCGCCCTTGCCATTGCAAGAGAAGTACAGAAGCGCGAGCCCGACAGTGCCATCCTTTTCTGCGGCGGTACCGGCGGACTGGAAGAGAAGCTTGTTCCCCGCGAGGGCTTTGAACTCAAGACCTTCACCGTGCACGGCTTTCGCCGCAAGCTGACTCCTTCCGGCATTCTTTATAACATCAAGGCGCTCAGCGAGTCTCAGAAGGCCATGCGTCAGGCAAAACAGATCATCCGTGATTTCAAGCCTGATGTGGTGGTCGGCTGCGGCGGCTATGCAAGCTATCCCATCGTCAAGGCGGCACAGACCATGAACGTGCCCACCGCACTGCTGGAGGTCAATGCCTATCCCGGCATGACCACAAAGACCCTGGCAGGTAAGTGTAAGGCGCTGATGATCTGTTTTGAAAAGACCCGCGAATATTTCCCCAATGCGCCCATCGTCATGACCGGCAGTCCGGTGCGTGATGCGTTCACCACCGTGGAGCGTGAGTCTGCACGCCGTGCGCTGGGGCTGGATGAGCGGCCGTTGGTGGTTTCTGTCTGGGGATCTCTGGGCGCTGAGCGAATGAACCATGCAATGGTGGATTTCATCGCCGAGGAGAGCCGGGAGGATCGCCATCAGCTGATCCATGCCATCGGCAGCTACGGCTATACCTGGGTCCGCGATGACATCGCCAAGGCCGGTGTGGACTTAAAGAAGCATCCCAACATCCAGGTGATGGATTATATCTATAATATGCCCGAGGTGATGGCGGCAGCGGATCTGATCCTGTGCCGCGGCGGTGCCGCGACACTTGCCGAGCTTGCTTTCATGGGTAAACCCGCGATCATCGTGCCGTCTCCCAATGTGGCGGAGAACCATCAGGAGAAGAATGCACGTGCGCTGGAAGCAGGCGGCGGCGCGGTTGTGCTGCTGGACAGCGATGCCGATGGTAAGACGCTTTATAAGATGGCCGAAGAACTGCTGAGTCAGCCTGAAAAGCTGGACGCCATGGGCAAGGCTATGAAAACCTTTGCTACCCGCGACGCCATCGGTCAGATCTATGACTGCATCCGCAGGATTGCGGCGAAATAACAGAGAACGCACCAATCGGGGGAAAAATGCATATGATAGGCTGAACGCAATTCATGATCGAGATGCGGGAGGCCAACAGTATGAGCAAATTGTGGATTAGCGGCGGCAGACGTCTTGAGGGTGAAATCACCGTTCAGGGCGCAAAGAACAGTGTTTTGCCGCTGCTGGCGGCGTCGATCCTGGCCGGGGATGAGGTGGTTTTGGAAAACTGCCCGGATCTTGCGGACGTGGATTCGGCCATTGATATCCTGCGGCTTCTGGGTGCAGAGGTGAAGCGGGACAAAGACAGGATACATATTAACCCATGTAATGCGGCACAAAGCGAGGTGCCGCCGGCATATATGCGCAGGATGCGCTCGTCGGTGATCTTTCTGGGAGCGGTGCTTGCACGTACGGGCAGCGCCTGTATGAGTTTTCCCGGCGGTTGTGAGCTTGGGCCGAGGCCGATTGATATGCATCTGGAAGCGCTGAGAACCCTGGGTGCACAGATTGTCGAAGAAGAGCGTAATGTTATTCGCTGCGCGGGACAATTGAAGGGCGCACGGGTGCGGCTGCGTTTTCCAAGCGTGGGTGCCACGGAAAATGTGATGCTGGCATCGTGTACCTGTGATGGGGAAACCATCATTGAGAATGCAGCGCGTGAACCGGAAATTGAGGATCTGGCAGGATTCCTGAATGCCATCGGCTGCCGTGTGCGCGGCGCAGGATCGCCGGTGATCCTGATTGAAGGCGTGAAGAAAACCCACGGGGCAAGATACCGGGTGATCGCCGACCGAATCGTGGCGGGAACCTACTGCTGCGCTGCGGCGGCTACAGGAGGAATGGTGACGCTGGACGGCGTCGAGCCATCTCACCTTGCCCATCTGACGCAGGCTCTGGAGGCGGCGGGCTGCAGCATTGCTGTGGATGATGACCGGCTTCATCTGCAGATGAAGCAGCGGCTGCGCGCTGTGGCTCCTGTGGTGACGGCACCCTATCCGGGATTTGCCACGGATTTGCAGGCTCCGCTGATGGCGGCGATGACCGTGGCCCAGGGGCAGACCCGATTTATTGAGACGATTTTTGAAAACCGTTTCCAGCACGCCGATGGCCTGCGGGCCATGGGGGCGGATATTGTTACCGATGGCAGAACCGCATGGGTAAACGGCGTGGGAACGCTCCACGGCGCAGATACCACGGCAACGGATCTGCGCGGCGGGGCTTCTCTGGTGATTGCGGCACTTGCCGCACACGGAGAATCTTCGATCGGTGCGCTGGAACATCTGGACAGAGGATATGCACATCTGGAACAGCAATTGCGGGCGCTTGGCGCCGTTTGTGAACGAACATAAAAACCTGAGAGGGAGGTGGGGCAGATGAAAAAGAAGAAGCGCAGCTCGTCACGGACACTGAAGGAACCGGTGCGCCGGGATACCAGTGATCGTGTCAGAAAACGCAAACGCCGCCCCACCGCCCGGAAGCATCCGACGTCGGCGGCAGCGCCGGTCCGGGAGCGTCAGCGCTCCCGGGATCGCCGGAAACAGAAAAAGAACCGTGGCCTCAGTTCCGGACAGATTGATCTGATTTATAAGCTTGCACTGTTCGTGTCACTGATTGTGGCGGTTGTGTTTGTGTGCACGGTATTCTTCAAGGTCAAGACCATCGCGGTTATTGGCGGCAAGGTCTGTCTGCCGGAGCAGGTCGCACAGGCAAGCGGCGTACAGCTGGAGGACAAGCTGCTGTTTGTCAATCGCTTTGAGGTGTCGGAAGGCATCTTTGAAGCTTTGCCCTACGTGGATGAGGTTCGAATCCGCAAGAAGTACCCCTCGACGCTGCAGATTGAGATTGTGGAAGCCGAGCCCGCAGCAACGGTTGTGGCAGGTAAAGTTGCCTACCTGATTGACCGGAATGGAAAGCTCCTGGAATACGGACCGGACAGAGAGGACTATACGGTCGGTCTGAGAATCGAAGGCCTTTCGGTGACGGATCCTGTGGAGGGAAAGCATATCATGCACGCAGACGAACTGCGTCTGACAACCCTTGAACTGGTGCTTGATACGTTCCTTGACCACTCCGTTTTGGAAAAAATTGGCAGCATCAATATGGAAAAGCTTTATAATCTCAGCTTTATCTATGACGACCGTATTGTGGTGGCGCTGGGAGACACGGATCGAATGCAGGAGAAACTTGAGATGCTGGAAGCGGTGCTGGAAGGTTTTGACGGCACCGAAAAGGGGCATCTGGATGTCAGTGCAGTCTCGCAGGCAAGATTTTTACCGGACAATAATGCTGTTACCGGGTAGTTGCTGTATTTAAGGCAGATTGTGGAAAGAAATTCATGAAAGATTTTTGCTGATCTGTGTTGACTTTCGACGAGATAGCGTTTAAAATTGTATATATAAAAGTGTAACTGGGCGTCGGATGCGGATTCATGGAACCGGTCGCCGGCGACGATACTGGATAATTATGTGGAGGTAACACTATGGGCTTCGAATTTGACAACGGTACCGATAATGTGGTCAATATAAAGGTTATCGGCGTTGGCGGCGGCGGCGGCAATGCTGTTGAGCGTATGCTGGGCAGCGGTCTGCAGGGCGTTGAGTTTGTCACGATCAATACGGATAAAAAGGCACTGCTGCACTCTGCTTCTCCCCGGAAGCTGCAGATCGGTGAAAAGCTGACCAAGGGCTTTGGCGCAGGCTCCAATCCCGAAGTGGGTAAGAAGGCTGCCGAGGAAACCCGCAGCGAGCTGTCCAAGCTGCTGGAAACCACCGACATGGTGTTTATCACCGCTGGTATGGGCGGCGGTACCGGTACCGGCGCTGCTCCCGTTGTGGCCGAAGTTGCCAAGGAGCGCGACATCCTGACCATCGGTGTTGTCACCCGTCCCTTTGACTTTGAAGGCAGAAAGCGTTATGATCAGGCTGAGCGCGGCATCTCCGAGATGCACGGCAAGGTTGACGCTCTGATCGTCATCCCCAACGATCGCCTCAAGCTCGTCAGTGAGCAGCGTATTACCTTTAAGAACGCCTTCGAAATTGCTGACAACGTTCTGCTCCAGGCCATTCAGAGCATCTCTGATCTGATCACCATGGAAGGTATCATCAATCTGGACTTCGCCGACGTGACCGCCATCATGAAGGGTGCCGGTTATGCGCATATGGGCGTTGGCTACGGCGCCGGCCGCGATAAGGCTGAGCAGGCTGCCCGTCAGGCCATCCAGAGCCCCCTGCTGGAGACCTCCATCAATGGTGCCAGAGGTGTTATCATCAACATCACCGGCTGCCCCGAGATCACTCTGGACGACGTCGAGAACGCCGCTACCATGGTCAAGGAAGCTGCCCATAAGGACGCCCACATCATCTTCGGTGCCTCCATCGACGAGAGCCTTGAGGATGCCATGCGCGTGACCGTTATCGCCACTCAGTTTGACAACGGCAGCCCCACCGTGAAGGCTGTTGAAAATGCCGACTACACCAAGCCCGCCGCTGCTGCCGCTCCCGCTGAGGAGAAGGCCGAGGAGACTGAAGAAGTCGCCGAAGTGGGCGAAGTGGAAGCCGATACCCTCGAAGTGGTGTCCGGCGGCGATGTCGAAGATGACTTCGATATCATCCGCAAGATGTTCGAGCGCTAAGGGAAAGCCATGATCAGCTGGGAACAGCTTGAAAGTACCTGTCAGCAGTGTCAGCGCTGCGCACTGGCAGAAACCCGGACAAACTGCGTCTTTGGCGTAGGTAACCGGGAGGCAAAGCTCATGTTTGTGGGCGAGGCGCCCGGTGAACAGGAAGACCTGCAGGGGATTCCGTTCGTGGGAGCTGCGGGAAAACTCCTGACCGATTTGCTGACGAGTGTCGGTATCTCGCGGGATGAGGTGTATATCGCCAATATCCTCAAATGCCGTCCGCCCAAAAACCGTGATCCGCTGCCGGAAGAAGAGGATGCCTGCATCGATTATCTGCGGGCTCAGACTGCTCTGATTCGTCCTGCGATGCTTGTATGCCTTGGTCGCGTTGCCGCCAAGCGCATCATCGATAAGGATTACCAGATCATGAAGCAGCACGGACAGTGGATTGAACGCGGCGGCCTTGCCATGACCGCGACGCTGCATCCTTCGGCGCTGCTGCGCAATCCCAACAATCGTCCGATGACCTATCTGGACTTTGTGGATATCGCAAAACGCCTGAGAAACCTCTAATGTACATAAAAATCCCCTGATTCCATTGAATCAGGGGATTTTTTGCGCTTATTCGGCGCGCATGACGGGACGAATGTACTTCCAGAACCGGGTCTGGTCATGATAGAAGTAAAAAATGCGACCGGGCGACAGATCCAGCCGATAGCCGGATGATTTGTAGTCGAAAGCCGCCATTGCAGCCTCGATTTTCTGCTCAACCGCCTGATTCTGTGTCGCAAAATCAAACGGACCGTGCTCGAATACGATGTACTCACCCTCCGGCACGTCGATGAGCAGCATCTGTTCCGGTACCGGGCCGTTGTAATCCACCGGCAGACGGACACCGTAGCATTCCGCCAGCGGAATGCCCCAGCTGCAGATGCGGCCGATGGGATCGTTGATGTAGGCCATGATCTGGCCGCTGGAAGAGTTGGCCTCGGTGCCGCCCTGATCATCGAGCTTGTCGGGAATGCTGTCAAGCAGCCCGCAGATTGTGTCGCAGTCCTGGCCGGGGATTTTGCTCTGCTTCTGCCAGAAATCCCAGTAGCCGATGCTCTCGTAGTTTTTGATGTGCAGGAACTTGTGCGCGGGGATGGTGACGAAGTAGATCTTTACGTCCTGATGGGTTTCGGTCATGCCGGTGCCTCCTGCGTTCATAATGTAGCAGTCGAAGGGACGGATGATGGTACGAAGCGCTACGGGAACGGGGTTTTTGCGGTACTGACTGGGTGTCAGGCCGTAAGCGCTGCGGAATGCGCGGGAGAAGGCTTCGTGGGATGAAAACCCGTGCCGCAGCGCGATGTCGAGGATGCTCTGGTCTGTGTCGCGCAGGTCAAGCAATGCAAAGGCAAGCCTGCGATAGCGCAGATAGTCCCGGAAGGACATACCGGAGATTTCCCGGAACTGACGGGAAAAGTGATATTCCGAATACCCCAGCTTCCCGGCGACCTTGCGCAGATTCAGCAGCTCGTCGTCCTGCCGCCGGATACCGGCGTCGATCTCGTCAATGATGTCCTGAATATGCCTGTACCATTCACGCATGTGTTCTGTTCCCTCCTGACTGTTCTGACACCAGTAGTATACCGCAGAAAAGCCGTTATTTCCTGATTTGAATTGCTGAGTTTGCAAACAGCCGTCCTGCACAAAGCAGGACGGCTGCATGATGAAAAGGGGATTACTGCTTCTGCAGCACAACACTGGCGTGGGCGCGCAGATTGACGGTGACAGTACCGTCGCTGAAATACTCTTCGTCAGTCCACAGATCACGATAGGTACCCACAGGGCAGGTGATGGAGATGGTGCGCTCGGAATCCTCCCAGTTGATGAGCGTGAAGCGCTCGAGGCCATTGTCAAGCTGCTTCCAGACGCAGGGATAGTTCTCATAGAACTGATCCACAGGGACTGCAGGCTCGTCGAGCTTGTGAGTCAGCGCACGCTCGAGGATGCCGGTGCCGATCTCGTTGAGCATGGAAAGACGGTCGGAGAGATACAGATTGCCGCCGGTGGCGAGGACGACAGATGCCCAGGTGCGGGCCTCATCCAGGCTGAACTCGGGACCCGTACGCCAGCGGCGCTTGGGATCGGGTGCATTCTGGCCGATGGTGGAACGCTTGGGATCATTGTCGGTCTCGGGACCGCGGACGATACAGAAGTCGATGTCGTTGTTCCAGATCTTGTTCTGGTGAATCCAGCGGTACTGATAGCTTTCCATAGCCCATTTGACGTGGGTCCAGTGGATGTGGATGTCGATACCGGTGCGGCCGGAGTCGGCGTCGGGCGAGGCGGCTTCAACGGGCAGCGAACAGCCGATGATGGTGCTGTCCTCACCGACACATTCGCGCAGCAGGGCAAAGAGCGTGCGCAGGGCGTCGTACTGACCGGCGGACTTGTCCCAGAAGCGATCCATACTCACCAGGCAGGACACGAAATCCACCTTGAAGGCGCGGAATCCGGCCTTGTACAGACGGGTGTAGAGCTCACGCAGATAGGCCTGGCAGTCGGGGTTGGTGGGGTCGAGAACAAACATGCCGAAGTTGTCGATGGGATCGCCGTGCTTGTCGGGGCAGTGGAAGGTCATGCGGCGCTGGGCGAGGGAAGACAGGGGAGCAACGTGGACAGGGGCAGTCCAGATGCCGGGGATGAGTCCGGCGTCGCGGATCATACCGGCCAGATGCTCAAGACCGTGGGGGAAACGGTAGTTTGCATACCAGTCGCCCTGAATGTGATGCCAGCCGTCGTCGATGATAAAGTATTTGAGCTTTTCTTTGTAGACGGGATTGGCAGCGATGGCACGGAGGTTTTCCTCAACACAGGCCTCGTCGATGTCGGTGTAGTAGTAGTCCCAGGTGTTGTAGCCGACCTGCGGGGCGGTCTTGCGGGAGACGTCGGGAAGGAGCGCGGCATAGTCCTGCATCATGGCCTGCATATCGCCGACGCCGAAGAATACGCGGGGAGACTGGAAAACGTCGGAGGTGAAGGTTACAGGCGGCTCCACATTGCAGTCCACATGGATGCCGTCGGCTTTCCGGGCCAGATCAAAGCGGTCGCGGAAGCGCAGGGGAGCCACGGTGCGGCAGAAGAGTCCCTGACCTTCTTCGTAGATGTAGATGGCATCGTTGGAGGTGGCATCCAGCTCACCGACGGTGAAATAACCGGATTCCAGACCGTGATGCTTGTAGATTCTGGCGCCGGTGGAGAAGTCACGGGTGAGGGTGAGGGGCATGAGCTTGACGGCGTTGATGGCGGCGGGGAACTTCGCGGTGAGCTGAGCGGTGAAACCGGAGCCGCAGGTGAGAATCTCCCAGCAGAGAGTCATGTCCTCAAGCTCCGTCTCGGCACGCAGACCGCCGGGAACGGCGGAGTAGGCCATGGAAAGCTCAGAGCCTTTCAGTGTGGCAGTGCCGATGGAGATGGAGAAGTCCAGATGTTTAAGACCGAGTTTTTTAAATGTTTCAAGCATGATAAACCTCCGAATAAGCCTGTCGGGAAA
>SVMB01000116.1 GCA_015067675.1 Oscillospiraceae bacterium | reverse complement strand
GTGAGACCCCTCTTGCCAAGAAGCAGATCCTCTCTGAGCGCGAATACCGCGATATGCGCGAAAAGTATGAGGACGATTTCAAGGCCGGCATGGGCGCCGAGGCAATCCGTGAGCTGCTGGCCGAAATCGATCTGGAAAAGACCGCGGCCGAGCTCAAAAACGAGCTCAAGACCGCTACCGGTCAGAAGCGTATCCGTATCATCAAGCAGCTTGAGGTTACCGAGGCTTTCCGTGTCTCCGGCAACCGTCCCGAGTGGATGATTATGGATGTGGTGCCGGTCATTCCTCCGGAACTGCGCCCCATGGTGCAGCTGGACGGCGGCCGTTTCGCCACCTCCGACCTCAATGACCTGTATCGCCGCGTTATCAACCGTAATAACCGCCTCAAGCGCCTGCTTGAGCTGGGAGCGCCCGATATCATCGTGCGCAACGAGAAGCGTATGCTGCAGGAAGCCGTTGACGCCCTGTTTGACAATGGCCGCCGCGGCCGTCCCGTCACCGGACCCAATAACCGCGCCCTCAAGTCCCTGTCCGACATGCTGCGCGGTAAGCAGGGCCGCTTCCGTCAGAACCTGCTGGGTAAGCGTGTTGACTATTCCGGCCGTAGCGTTATCGTCGTCGGTCCCGAACTGAAGATCTACCAGTGCGGTCTGCCCAAGGAGATGGCACTGGAGCTGTTCAAGCCCTTCATCATGAAGAAGCTGGTGGACGACGGCCTTGCCAATAACATCAAGAGCGCCAAGAAGATGGTCGAGCGTGCCAAGACCGAAGTCTGGGATGCCCTGGAAGAAATCATTTCCGAGCATCCGGTTCTGCTCAACCGTGCGCCTACCCTGCACCGTCTGGGTATCCAGGCCTTCGAACCCATCCTTGTTGAAGGCCGTGCCCTGAAGCTGCATCCCCTGGTCTGTACCGCGTATAACGCCGACTTCGACGGCGACCAGATGGCCGTCCATCTGCCCCTGTCCGCCGAGGCCCAGGCCGAGGCCCGCGTGCTGATGCTCTCCGCCAATAACCTGCTCAAGCCTGTTGACGGTAAGCCTATCGCCGTACCTACCCAGGATATGATCCTTGGTTCCTACTATCTGACCGTTGAGCGTGAGGATGAGCCGGGCGCCGGCAAGGTCTTCATGAACGTCGAGGAAGCCCAGCTTGCCTATGACCAGCGTCTCATCGGTATCCATGCTCCCATCCGTGTGCGCCTCACCCGTGAGGTTAACGGCGAGATGATTTCCCGCATTGTTCCCGCCACCATGGGTCAGCTTATCTTCAACTCCAAGATTCCGCAGGATCTGGGCTTTGTCGATCGTACCGATCCCGAGCACGTGCTGGATCTGGAAGTCACCTTCCCCGCCGGTAAGAAGAAGCTGGGCGCCATCATCGCCAAGTGCATCGAGCACCACGGCTTTGTCACCACCGCCGAGGTTCTGGACGAAATCAAGTCCATGGGCTTCAAGTACTCCACCCGCGGCGCCCTGACCATCGCCGTCGCCGACATGGTCATGCCCTCCGAGAAGCCCATCTACATCGCCGAGGCTGAGAAGCGCGTTGCCGACATCGAGCGTAAGTTCAAGCGCGGCTTTATCACCAACGAAGAGCGCCGCCGTCTCGTCATCGACGAGTGGGACGCCACCACCAAGCGTGTTACCGATGCTCTGCAGAGCATCATGACCAAAACAAACCCCATCTACATGATGTCCGATTCCGGTGCCCGAGGCAGCATGGCGCAGATTCGTCAGCTGGCCGGTATGCGCGGCCTGGTTGCCGATACCTCCGGTCGTACCATCGAAATCCCCATCAAGTCCAACTTCCGTGAAGGTCTGTCGGTTCTGGAGTTCTTCATCTCCTCCCGAAGCGCCCGAAAGGGTCAGGCCGATACCGCTCTGCGTACCGCCGACTCCGGTTACCTGACCCGTCGTCTGGTTGACGTCTCTCAGGAAGTCATCGTCCGCGAGGAAGACTGCGGCGAGACCGAAGGCATCGAAGTCCACGCCATCATGCAGGGCAACCAGCTCATCGAGCCCTTCAACGATCGTCTGGTCGGCCGTTACCTGGTCCGTGACCTGATCGATGAAAAGACCGGCGAGCTGCTGCAGTCCAAGGATAAGCTCATCAGTGAGCGGGATGCCAAGCGTATCATCGATGCCGGTATCACCTCCGTGCGTATCCGCAGCCCGCTGACCTGTAATGCACGTCACGGCGTCTGCTCCAAGTGCTACGGTGTCAACCTGGCTACCTCCGAGACCGTCTCCATCGGTGAAGCGGTCGGTATCATCGCCGCTCAGTCCATCGGTGAACCCGGTACTCAGCTGACCATGCGTACCTTCCACTCCGGCGGTATCGCCGGCGGCGATATCACCCAGGGTCTTCCCCGAGTCGAAGAGCTGTTTGAGTCCCGTAAGCCCAAGCGTGTTGCGACTCTGGCCGAGATCAGTGGTACGGTCAACATCGAAGAGATCCGCCGCGGCACCATGCGCAATGTCATCGTTACCAATCCCGTTACCAATGAGACCCGTGCCTATCCCATCCCCGCCGGTCTGACCCTCAAGGTCTCCGAAGGCGATGCGATTCTGCAGGGTCAGGAGCTGACCGAAGGCGCGCTCAATCCCCACGATGTTCTGCGCGTGCGCGGCGTCAGCGCTGTTCATGATTATCTCATCCAGGAAGTCCAGAAGGTTTACCGTCAGCAGGGCGTTGATATCAACGATAAGCACATCGAAGTTATCGTGCGCCAGATGATGCGTAAGGTCAAGATCGAGGACGCCGGTGACACCGATCTGATGCCCGGCGCGATGGTGGATATCTTCGAGTACCGCGATGCCAATGCGGCTATCGAAGCCCGCATCCAGGCCGGCGAAGCCGGTCTCGTTCCCGCGACCTATACTCCCGTCATCCTCGGTATTACCCGTGCCTCCCTGGCTACCGACTCCTTCCTGTCAGCCGCTTCCTTCCAGGAGACCACCCGTGTTCTGACCGAGGCTGCTATCAAGTGCAAGATCGATCCGCTGATCGGTCTGAAGGAGAACGTCATCATCGGTAAGCTCATCCCCGCCGGTTCTGGTATGACCATGTACCGTGAGGGCTACGAAGTCGAGTCTGCCGAAGACTGATTTGCCTCTATAGAATCCAAAAGGACCGGATCTCATCTGAGATCCGGTCCTTTTTCACGTGATACGTGAAAAATATTCACGATGCGTGATATGGAAAAGCAAAACGGTTCATGCTATACTGAAATCAGAAAGAGGCGCCGCTTTCAATACTGGATAAGAGGTGAAAGACGATGAAACTGGCTATCGGAGAGACCATCCGACGGATGCGGCGCAGCCGCGATATCACACAGGAAGATTTTGCAGAGATGCTGGGGGTCTCATGTCAGTCGGTGAGCCGTTGGGAAACGGGTCAGTGCTATCCGGATATTGAGCTGATCCCGCAGATTGCGGCTTTCTTCGGAGTAAGCACCGATACATTGCTGAATGTGGACGAAGAGGCAAAAAAGGCAAAAATACGGGATCATCTGGACGCTTTTCAGGAGGCAATCAGCCGCGGAAGAGTCTATGACTGCATCGATGCGGCAAGAGCAGGCGTTGCGGAGTTTCCCAATGACTTTGCACTGCTCAATAAGCTGATGTATGCGCTGTTTATTGCCACGGATGAGGACGGCAATATCCCTGAATGGCGGGAAAATCAGGAAAAGTTTGATGCGGAGATCGTGGCCCTGGGCGAGCGGATCATCAGATACTGCCCCGATCAGGAAATCCGCCTGGAAGCCACCGCAAGACTTGCCTTTCATCACTGCGAGATGGGCAGACGTGAAAAGGGCAGGGAGATTTACGATACGCTGCCGAAACTGTACGGCTGCCGGGAACTCAATGCATGGTGGGGATTGGAAGAGGACGAAAAGCTGCCGTTTGTACGGGATCAGATCGCTAAGGGATATGAACTGCTTGGGGCAGGTATGTATTCCATGATTTCAGAGAGGCTTCTGCCGGATGAGGAACTGCTGCGCGTGTTTGAAAAGTGGGAAGCGCTGATCAATCTGGTCTGCGATGACAATCGCTCGGATAAGAACTGGGCAGCTGCCAATCTGCCCTGTAAAAAGGCACGAACCTGCCTGCGCCTGGGACGAACGGAGAAAGCGCTTGCCGAGCTGCGGCTGGCGGTGAAGAATGCCCGGGCCTTTGATAACCGTCCCGCGAGCGGCGGATTTGAGAGCCTGCTGCTGGGTAAGGTCGAGTGGAAACGCACGGATTTTGAAACCGACGATACCCGGCCGCTCTGTGAAATCATGCGGGATAAATGGTTTGCCCATCCCGACTTTGACACGATTCGTGATACCGAGGCCTTCCGGGAGATTGTCCGGGGGCTGAGCAAATGACAAAAAAGGGGACCGTTTCTCCTCGGAAACGGTCCCCTTTTTGGCTTATTGCAGTTCATTTTCGATCGCCAGCAGACGATTGTACTTTGCGGTTCGCTCGGCTCTTGCCGGTGCGCCGGATTTGATGAAGTCAGCCCCGGCAGCGACTGCCAGATCGGCGAGGATGTTGTCCTCGGTTTCACCGGAACGGTGGGACATGATGACCCGATAGCCGCCGCGGCGGGCTGCACGGACGGCCTCAAATACATCACTGAGCGTGCCAATCTGATTGGGCTTTATCAGTACGGCA
Organism: Oscillospiraceae bacterium; assembly: GCA_015067675.1. GTDB lineage: Bacteria > Bacillota > Clostridia > Oscillospirales > QAMX01 > SIG502. The sequence goes on along the minus strand of SVMB01000116.1, from coordinate 4,924 downwards.
TTGGCAGCGCCCAGCTCGATTCCGCGCATAACCCGGGCGGGATCCGTGACGAAGAGATCGTCACCCACCAGCATGATCTGCTTGCCCAGAGAGGCCGTCAGCTGCGTCCAGCTCTCCCAGTCGTTTTCGCCCACGCCGTCCTCGATGGAGACAATAGGGAAGCGGGAGACAAGACCCTTCCAGTAGGTGATGAGCTGCCGTGCGGTCATGGATTTCCCGGACTTGGGCATGACGTAGCCGCCCTCGGGGGAGACCCATTCGGATGCAGCAGCATCCAGTGCCAGCGTCACGCTGCCGGGTGCAGCATTGTAACCTGCAAGGCCGATGGCTTCCACGATGAGCGCACAGGCCTCATTTGCCGTGCGTACCATAGGTGCAAAGCCTCCCTCATCGCCGACCGATGTGGAGAGGCTGCGGGCGGAAAGAACCCGCTTGAGCGCATGATAGACCTCCGTACCCATGCGCAGCGCATCCTGGAAACTGCCGGACCCGTCGGGGATAATCATAAACTCCTGAATATCCAGAAGATTTGCCGCGTGCACACCGCCGTTGAGGATGTTCATCATCGGAAGCGGCAGACGATTGGCGGCGGCGCCGCCGAGAAAACGATACAGCGGCAGTCCGTGTGCCATGGCTGCTGCCCGGGCGCAGGCAAGACTTGCACCGAGCACGGCATTGGCGCCGAGCCGGGAAAGATTCGCGGTACCGTCAAGACAGCGCAGTACGGTGTCAATACGGGACTGATCGGTGGGATCAAGCCCGGTCAGGGCCGCGGAGATCTCGCCGTTTACCGATTCCACGGCACGTAAAACACCCTTACCACCGTAGCGTTCACCGCCGTCGCGCAGCTCATGGGCTTCATGCTCGCCGGTGGACGCACCCGACGGTACCGAGGCGCAGGCGGCGTATTCCTCGGCGCCGCGCCGGACGACGGCACAGGCTTCCAGTGTGGGATTGCCCCGGGAATCGAGAATCTCCCGGGCAGACAAAGAAATGATTTGAGTTTTCAACATCCAAAAGACCTCCTTTTCACCGGTAGTTTACGGTAAAGATCGGGTTTTTATGTATGGATCAGGCAGCACGCACAAGCATCAGGGCGGTGATGCAGATGACGCTGATAACAATGGAGAGGGAATTGACGACACCTGCGGTACCCACATCGTTGTCGAGCTTGCCGGTGTAGGCAACGGCTGCAGAGGAAACGGGGGAAAGGCAGACCATGGCAAGTACCTGACGGATCTCTTCGGCGAAGGGAGCAAAGAACCAGGCGATGGCAGCCGCAGCGCCCATCAGAGAGAAACGAATGGCGAGGGTGGAGATAATGCGGAGGATCTTGTCGCGCTCGGGAGACAACTCAAAACCGACGCCGATCATCAGCATGGCCATGAAGCCGTTGGCTCCGGCGCCGATATCGGTGAAGGTAATCACCGCATCGGGAAGGCGGAGATTCAGTAAACGGAGGATGAGCATGATGCAGTAGGCGTCGAAGGCTACGGAGGAGAGCATTTTTTTGGCGAAGTCGGAGAAGCGTGCGCGGGTTTTACCGCCGGCGACGGATGCCATGGCGTAGGTGCCGCCGTTGCACATCATGGAGTTGCCGGCGTCAAACAGACAGGCGGTAATGACACCGATGGGACCCAGAAAACCCTGAACAAAGGGCATGGTAAAGCAGCCGATGTTGTAGCCCGCGGTATTCTGGATGCGGAAAGCCTTGTCGTCGGGGTCGTTTTTGCGGGCGGCAAGATATCCGGCAGCTACCAAAAGGAGATTGCCGAGGATGCCCAGGACAACCAGAATGACCATGGAGCCTTCTATGGCCACATCGTTGAAGTTGGAGACCACCGCGCAGGGCAGCGTGATGCTCAGAACGATGCGGGAGAGCACTTTGAAGTCCTCTTTTTTGAAGAATCCGACCTTTTTAAGTGCGTAACCGCCTGCGATGATCAGAACAAAGGAAAGGGCTTTGACAAGAACGGCAAGCATGGGATATTCCTCCAGATGGTTAGGTTAGAGCATTGCGCTCAGAGATAACGGTGATTTTGCCACGGGAATCGATGACGATGGTGACAACGCCGTGAAGATCGCTGCGCAGGATGGATGCGCCGGTAGCTTCCAGCCGTGAAAGGGCCTCTGCCGCGGGCAGATCGTCCGACTCTGAATCCTCCCGGCAGCTGATGAAAATAAAGGAAGGATCGACCGCTGTCAGCCAGTCGGATGAATTGGCGGTATCGGAGCCGTGATGGCTGGCTTTCAGGATATCGGCGCGAAGCTCGGCTCCGGAATCCAGCAGCTGCTGTTCGACAGCAGATCCGGCATCGCCGGTAAAGAGGGCATACCGCCCGGCATAGCCGATGCGCAGACAGACGGAAGCGTTGTTGAGGTCGGAGATATCGGTTTCTTCACCGGGGGAGAGAATGGTAAACGAAGCATCTCCCAGCGGATAAACATCGCCGGGCGTTGTTCTGTAAACCGAAGCACCGGCATCAGCGATGGCGGTGGAAAGTGCGGCGTAGTGTCCTGCATCCCATGCCTGTCCCGGGACGACAATCTTTTCAACCGGGATGGCCTTTAAGAGACCGGCCGCACCGCCGATGTGATCCGTATGCGGATGGGTCAGGATGAAGGTGTCAAGCTTTTCCACACCGTATGAGGAAAGTGCGGGAAGCAGGCGCTCCTCATCGCCGGGATTGCCGCAGTCGATGAGCATGGCGGCGTCGCCCTGCGTGAGCAGAAAAGCATCGGCCTGTCCGACGTCAAGCATGCGGATGATGAGCGCGTCGGGATCGATGACAGCGGGGGCAGGCTTTGCAAAGAGGTTGGTGTTCTCAAAGAGTGAGATCACCATGAAGATTACAAGGATTGCCACGCCGATCCAGGGATTTGTGAAGCGGTTTTGCCGCGGCGGTGTATTTGACAGAAGAATCCCTCCGGGATAGAAATTCGAACGTCCTTATTATACCATAGAAAATCCGCCCTGAACAGAGCAAAGATCAGATTGGGGAGATTTTCGGTGAAATCATGAAATAGTTGTAAAAACAAAGGCTGTCCACTTGTGTTTTTACAAAAAGTGCAATATACTACTGTATTGAGGAAGTATATCTGCGCTGTATGAGAACTTGCCTAAACGTTAAATAAGTCGGCGTACAACGCCTGGAGGAACAAAATATGGATCATCAGACTCCGAATACACAGAATCAGGCTCCGAAGCGATCCTGGGCCATGACCCGGGCAAGGCTCAAGACTGCGGCAAAGCTGCGGTATGGCCTCAACCTCAAAAGCTGCATACTGGTGGCGCTCATCGGTTCGGTGGCCACCTCACTTTTCTCCATGATCATCAATCTCCGTCTGCCGGATTTCGAGACCATGCTTGCAGCCGAGGATCTGAACGCCTATATACCTCAGCTTTTGAAGGGAAATGCCCTCTCACTGCTCTTCGGCTTTATCATGGCGCCGCTCACCATCGGTTCTTACGGCTTTTTTACAAAGCTTATCCGGGGAGAGAAGCCTGTCGTGTCGAGCATTTTTACCTGGCTCGGTGAGGGAAAAAAACTGGCGACTGCCTATCTGGGACAGCTGATGTATCTGCTTTATCTCATCCTGTGGTCACTGCTGCTCATCGGCATTCCCGGCGCGTTGTATGTCGGCGCCTCCTATATGGTCAGTCTGAGACCGGCAGGGGTGGAGCTGGTGCTCTATATCCTCGCATCCCTGCTGTATATCATCATGCTTGTCGTGGGCGCGGCAAAACTCATGACCTGGCAGCCGGCGCTTTATATGCTGGGCGCCGACCCTGAGATGGGCGTGAAGCGTGCCTTTGCGCTGTGCCGGTACCATATGCACGGCCATATGTGGGAGTATTTCCTGTTCCAGCTCAGTTTTCTGGGCTGGCAGCTGCTTGCAAGCTTTACCTGCGGACTGGGTATGTTCTTCGTCCAGCCTTATATGAACCTTGCCAACGCTGCCTTTGTCGAATTTGTGCGCGGCAACGAGGTTGTGCAGCCCCAGCCGCCGCAGATGCCGCGTCCGCCTTTTGAAAATCAGGACGACGATTCCGATCACAGGGAGGATCAGTGACGATATGTTTCATGTGGTTTTGATGGAGCCGGAGATTCCGCCCAATACCGGCAATGTGGCGCGTACCTGCGCGGCAACGGCATCCATGCTTCATCTGATCAAGCCCCTGGGCTTCAACGTCGATGACAGAACGCTTAAAAGAGCGGGTCTTGACTACTGGCATTTTCTCAGCGCAGAGGATGCAGGCCAAAAGGATGACCGCTACGCGCTGACGCGCTACGGCCATATCCATGAAAACGTGGATGAGGTGCTCCGGGAAGCGGAAAAGTCGGGTGCCAGAATCTGGTACGCCACCACCAAAGCGCCGCGTATGTATACAGAGGTCGAGTATCGGCCCGGAGACTATCTGATGTTTGGCCCTGAGACCCGCGGACTGCCGGAAACGCTGCTGCAGGCGCATCCGGAACGCTGCGTGCGTATTCCCATGCAGGAGGCGGCCAGAAGTCTTAATCTGTCCAATTCGGTGGCAATTTTGCTCTTTGAGGCCCTGCGCCAGAATGACTTTGCCGGACTCTCAGGACAGGGGAAAATGGCGGGTGCGGTCCCGGAAAGCAACTAAAAGGCTGAATATGACCAACTAAAGCCATCCAGATTGGAAGAGTTACTAAAAAACGGGCATTTCAAACGGACGGAATGGTGAGAATAGTAAAAATCCATCAGAACGGACCGAATCTATTGCATTTTCAGAGAAAATGACGTATAATAGCACCGTATGAATTAAATATCTCCGGGTTCAAAGACGGAGGAAAAGGAGTCACGAATATGAATTATAACAAGAAGAGCGTTGCCGATATTGATGTCGCCGGCAAGCGCGTTCTGGTCCGCTGCGATTTCAACGTTCCCCAGGACG
>SVMB01000009.1 GCA_015067675.1 Oscillospiraceae bacterium | reverse complement strand
ATTGACGACCCGGTGTATGATAAGTTCTACGCTTACATGGAGGAAAACGGTCTGCCGCTCACCATGCATGTTGGGGATCCGGCATCCTTCTGGGACCCGGAGAAGGTGTCGGATATTGCCAAAAAGGCTGGCTGGTTCTACGGAGATCCCGGTTTTCCGGCCCGGGAACGGCTTTATATTGAAGTCTGGAACCTGATGCACAAGTTTCCGGCGCTCAAGCTCAATCTGGCGCATTTTGGCTTCATGAGTTACATCCCGCAGTTGGCGGAGGAGTTCCTGACAGAGTGGAAGAATACACGTCTTGATCTGACGCCGGGAGAAATCATCTTTGCCGGTTTTTCCTCCAATCCGGAATACTGGAGGGATTTCTTTATCCGCCATCAGGATAGGATTCTCTTCGGCACCGACGCCGTCAATTTGCATGAGGATACCGTCCACAAGGGGGCTCCTTTGGGTCGCTGGCAGCTGGTGCGCAGCTTCCTGGAGTTTTCAGAGCCGTTTACGTGGCCGTATGTACCGGGAATGGTGATGCCTTTTGGGTTTGACGACGCGATGCTAAAAAAACTCTACCACGACAATGCGGTGGCATTTTTCGGTGGTGCGCCGAAGGAACTGGATGAGGAACGTATTGACTGGTCGCCGTTGGGACTGTAAGACGGCGGGATAGGAGAAACTATGGAACAGAATCGACTGGAAGCGCTTTCGAAGTTTTACGATCTGCCGGTGATCGATGCGCATATCCATCACAGTCAGCCCTACTCGCTCAAAGAATCTCTGGGATTCTTCAGAGAGATCATGGAGAAGCGAAATTACGCCGGCATGGCCTTTATGGCCTATACGCAGGACGCGGCGGATAAGTTTTATCCCCAGTGTAATCTGGAAGCACTGTATTACAAGAAGCATCTGCCGGGTACCTGGGCTTTTGCAAGCCTTTCTCACAATGATACGGCTGAAGGATATCTTGCACAGGCCAAAACCTTCATGGCGCAGGGCTTTGACGGCATGAAGATGCTGGAGGGTAAGCCGGATCTCTATCGTGCGCTGGGCAGAAGCATGGACGACCCGATTTATGACAGGTACTACGAATATCTGGAAGAAAATCAGGTGCCGATCGTGCTGCATGTGGCCGATCCTGCGTCATTCTGGGATCCGGATAAGGTATCGGAGAGCGCAAAGGCCCGGGGATGGTTCTACGGGCATCCGAGCTTTCCTGCCCGCGAGCGGCTCTACATTGAAATCTGGAACATCATGCGCAAGTTCCCGAAACTGCGCCTCACCCTTGCCCATTTCGGCTTTATGGGCTTTGTACCGCAGCTGGCCGAGGAATTTCTCGCAGCGTGGGAGAATACCGGCCTTGATCTGACGCCGGGCGGCGAGATGTTCGTGGGATTTTCGAAAAACCCTGCATGGTGGCACGATTTCTTCGTGCGGTATCAGGATCGGATCGTCTTTGGCACCGATGGCTATAATATGCCGGAGAATCCCGAGGCGAAGGGTGGCCCGACGGGCCGCTGGGAGCTGGTGAGAAGCTGTCTTGAGTTCACAGAGCCCTTTGACTGGCCCTATTTCGGCAGACTTGTGCCGCTGGGGCTGGATCGGGATGTGATGCGCAAGATCTATTACGACAATAATCTCGCGTTTCTGGGCAGCACTCCCAAAGCCATTGATGAAGAACGGATTGACTGGGCGCAGTTTCCCGGTTGATTCGTGGTGGAACTGAAAAGGAGATGAGGTCATGCGCAATACCATCGAAAAGTATCCGTTTTGGCTGTCAAAGCCCGAAGATGTCACGAAAATGCTGGCAGGAATCAAAAAAGGAAAGGTTCACACCCTTTGCACCTCTGCCGGCGGCCGTGAAATCCCGTATGTGACCTACGGTGAAAAGGAAAACTACAACAACCGCGCCAACTGGAGCTCTGCCTGCGGTGCGTACAAACCCGAATGCTATGCAGACCGTGCCGGCAAGCGTCCCACGTTTCTGCTCTTCGGCGCGACCCACGGTCAGGAGACCGAGAGCATCATGGCGCTGATGAACCTGATCTCCCTCATCGAGACAGGCCGCGATCTGCGGGGAAAAGAAGTGCCGTGGGTGACGGAAGGCTATGAAAAGAGCAACTGCCGACTGATCATCGTACCGACCTTCAACATCGACGGACGCTGCCGGTTTGAGCTGGACTCCTTGATTGACGAGCCGATGGAGGCGCTGCGTCACTACGGTCAGGGTCGGTGGAAGAACGGCGAGCTCTGCGGCTGGCCGGGCTGCAAGATGGTCCATCCGATCAAGGATGAGGTGAGCTTCCTCGGTGCCTATTTCAACGACGACGGCATCAATCTCATGCATGACAACTTCTTTGCACCCATGGCGCAGGAGACCGTCGCCCTCATGAAGCTGGTCAGCGACGAGGCGCCGGACTGCGTGATCAACATGCACGGCGGCGACAACTGCACCAACAATCTGGGGCAGCCGTCCTACGCGCCGCTCTACATCCGCGAGGAAGTGTTTGCGCTGGCAAACGAGGTGGATGAGCTGGCAAAGGGCTTTGGCCTGAGCACGTTTGTGTCGCCGATCAAGGACCGAGTGGAGGGCTATCCGCCGCCGACCTTCAACCTGACCAGCGCGATCTTCCATGCCTGCGGCGCGGTGGTCTCGACCTATGAGTCCAACCAGGGCATGGCAGAGAAAAACCAGTTCATGCCGGAGGATATCCTGCAGCTGCACTACTGCCTGTTTGCGGGTATCTTCAACCACGACTGGCGGCGCGATCACAGCGCGAAGTAAATACGATCACCCGAACCCGGAGGGGAGCACACAGCTCCTCTCCGGGTTTTTGCTTTTGTCAATTCAGACATCAAAAACGACAGTTCAGACATCCCCAGCGACGATTCGACGCTTAAGCCTTGTAAGAGAGAAAAAATATGTTAAAATGAGAAAACAAAACGGTCTGTTCATACGTCTGATATATAGTGAAAGTTTTCGCAGGCAGGAGGGAAATAGATGGGCGACGCTTACGGAACATTCAGCCGTTTATTGGAGGATATGGAGTTCCCGGCATTTTCGGGAGCGTTTGTGCCGCAGGATGCGGACAGGCTTTCGTGGATCCGGGAGCATTGGACAAGCGACCGGGATACGATTCTTCGCCGCAGTGCGGTACTGGAGGCGCTGCATCCGGACGCTGAGGCAGCGGCAGATCTGGACACCTGTGCCGAAGCGTCGGCAATGATGCTCGACGCGGGGCATTATCTGGGCGATCATAAGAAGGAGCGTATCCGCGCAGCCTTTGCAGGGCGCGTGATTGCCAGGGAATACATCCGCGCCTGCGATGCGATGGGGAAGCTGCTTGCCCGTCACCCGGAAGCGGCGCTGGATGAACTGCGCTCGCTGCTGGATGCACAGACGGAGACGCTGACGCGCGTACGCGGGATTGCACAGGAGCTGGACGGTGCGGGCTGTGAGCTTCCTCACGTGGACTTCGGCGTGAACATCACGCAGGCGGGTGAGGCGCTGGTGATCCTGCCGCTGCTGGACGGCGAACAGGCGGCGCAGGCTGCCGCGGATGCCGAAGGCACGCAGATCATGCAGGAGATCCGCTTTGCACGGGATAACAACGCGCAGTTTTTTGAGGTGTTCATCCGCCGCATCCTGCAGCTGGAGCTGGCGGGGCAGTGGAAGAAGCTGGAGCGGATTCTCACCGCACTTCCGGTGGAAAACATCCTTTCATGGGCGCGGGAACTCTCGTCGCTGGAGCTGATCCGGGGCGGATTGCGGCTGGCAAAGACTTTCGCAGACCGGGGCTGTCCTGTCTGCCGCCCGGAGATCGGAACGGATGTATTCGCGGCGGAGGCGCTTTACTATCCCCATCTGGCAATCGCCGCGATGAAGCCCGTGTCGCCGTACACATTCCGGTTTGACTCCCGTGAGCCGGTGCTCATCACCGGCGCAAACCATGCGGGCAAGACAAGCTTCCTCAAAACCTTTGCCCAGAGCTGTGTGCTGGCGCAGCTTGGCTTCCTCGTTCCGGCAAAGTCCTTCACCTTTGTCCCGGCATCTGCTGCGTTTTCGCTGTTCTCCGGTGGTGAGGATGCAGCGGCCGACGGCGAGCGCAGCTCCCGTTTCCAGATGGATGCGCGATTCCTGCGGGAACTGCTGGCCGAGACCGACCGTGCCGCAGCCGTGGGACAGTATGTCACGACGTTTTTCAACGAGCCTTTCACCGGTACCAATCCCGTGGAGGGCGTGGAGCTGCTGCGCGACCTGATGCACAGGCTTTACCGCACCGGCACCTTTGCCATGGTGGTGACCCATCTCTACGACGTGTATGAGATGCTTGAGATTCCGGTTGTGAGCTATGTGGCGCGGTATGATGAGGAAAACGACCGGCGGTATCTGGAAAAACGTGCACCGGACGGTGCTGGTATGACGCAGAAGATCGCCGAGGAATTCGGCGTAACGGTGCCGCAGCTGCTGGGAGGACATGAAGCGGCGGCGCAGGTGCTGGCGTTTCTGGAAGGGAGGAAAGCCTGATGCGGACAGACAAGCGTATATGGGAACATCTGGCGCTGAACGATGTGCTGGCGCCCTATTTTGCCGATCCGGGGCTATATCTGACCGATAATCCGGAGGAGATACGGCACAGACAGCGGGAACTGACGGTTTTTCTGCGCAAGCCGGAATTGGGTGAGGTGTTTGCAAAGCTCTCGGAGCGTTTTGGGGAGCTTGACGCCATGCGCAGCCTTGGAGAAATCGACAGCGGCGATCCGCTGCGCACACTCAGAACGCTGGACGGGCTGGATTCCTTTCGAAAATGCCTGGATGAAACCGTTGCGGCATTGGATGGTGAGGAACAGTTCAGAACAGAGCGGGAAGCAATGCAGGCGCTGCTGCAATCGTACCCGGCGGACTTTGCCGAGAGCTGGGGGCGATACGCCGAAGGCGTACAGCTCCCTGAAAGCCTGACGTATCGCTTTGAGCTGGATCCGCTGCTTGGCGTGCGCACCTATCGGCTGACTTCGGTGCGGGAAAAGAAATTTCCCAAGCCGATCAAGCTGCCCATCGGTGCACAGGGACAATACCGCGTCAAGACCAGGAATCTTTTGCTGGATCCAAACGACCTGATCCGTGTACGCAAGAATGTGCAGGTCAGGGCAAACCGGGCGATTGATGACGAGGAAGAAAAGCAGCTTCTCGCGGGTGCGCAGTCAGTGCTGCCGCGGATGCTGAAAGAATCGGCAAAGTCTGCGGCGTCGCAGCTGCAGTCACTGGCGCGAACCTTTCTCATTCAAGCAGAGCCGCTGCGCCGCCGGGTGGAATACTTCGTGGGAGCTGCGGCGTATATCCGCGATCTGCAGGCGGTATGTGCCTGTGTGTTCCCGGAGATTGCGGCATCAGGCGGGAACATCCGGGGCCTATCCCATCCGCGGATGCGGCTGAGAAAGGAATACTGCGTCCCGGGGGATGTGAGCTTCGACGACGCGGGGCTGCAGCTGCTCATGGGCGCCAACCGCGGCGGCAAGACGACCTATCTGCGCGCGGTGGGTGCAGCGCAGCTGCTGTTTCAGATGGGGCTGCCGATACCGGCAGAGTCGGCAAGACTCACGCCGGTGTCGCAGGTGCTCTGCGTGTTTGCCACGGAGGAGCGCACGGGATTTCGCAGCGGCAGGCTGGGACAGGAACTCAACGCCCTGCGGGAGGCGATCGTTGCGGCGGATGAGAAAACGCTCATTCTGTTCAACGAGCCGCTGACAGGCGCGTCGCAGCGGGTGAGTGAGGCTTTGTGCCGGGAGTTTTTGAGTATCCTCAAGGTCAAAGGGGTGCACGGACTCTGGGTGACCCATCTGTTTGCGATGATTCGTGACGCTGAGGAGATGAACAAGGTGCTGCCGGGGCAGCCCATCGGTTTTCTGCACGTGCTGCCACATGGCGAGGGCGGATTCCGGGTCATGCGGGGTGTCGGCGACGGCATGGCGGAGGATTACCGCGGGTCGCATGCCAGAGAGCTGCTTGCCGAGGAAGGCGTGGAGCTGCAGCGCAACTGAATTTATCCCAAAACCGCCGCCGGGACTTGCTTTTTTCTGCCTGTTTGCTATAATATCCATACCCCATCTTTTTTGAAAGGTCAGGAATGCAGCGAAATGCGTGTTTACGAACGATTTGACAGGATTTCTGAAAACCGGGAGCCTCAGCGGGCGTATTACATCCCCTATGATTCCCTTGAAAAGGCTCTGGCAGGCAAGAAGGAAGATTCAGCCTATTATCGGCTTCTCAACGGGCAATGGAACTTTGCCTACTTTGCCCGTGACATCGATGTGCCGGAGACGGTGACGGCGTGGGATTCCATTGAGGTACCTTCCTGCTGGCAGAACATCGGCTACGAAAAGCCCTGGTATACCAATCAGAACTATCCCTTTGCGGTGGATGCACCCTATGTCCCCGACGACAATCCCTGTGGCGTGTATGAAAAGCGCTTTGTGCTGGATGCTGCCTGGAGCGAGCGGGAGACCTATATCGTCTTTGAAGGCGTGTCCTCCTGCCTGTTCCTGTATGTCAACGGCGCTTACGTGGGATCCTCTCAGGGTTCGCACCTGCAGGCGGAGTTTGACATCACAAAGTATGTGCACGAGGGCGAAAATGTCCTGACGGCCAAGGTACTCAAGTGGTGCGTGGGCAGCTATCTGGAGGATCAGGACTTCCTGCGCTGCTCCGGCATCTTCCGCGACGTGTATCTGCTGTCCCGCGAGCCGGATCATGTGCGCGACGTGTTCATCCACGCCGACACGAAGAAGATTGAGGTTGAGGCGGAAAACTACGCAATCTACGACGGCACAACGCTGGTGGAGAATCTGGATAAGCCCATTCTCTGGACGGCAGAGAATCCGCATCTTTACACCGTAGTGGTCAAGGGAAAGACCGAGTACATCCCGTTTTACGTGGGTATGCGCGAGATCAGCATCTCCGACGCCGGGGAACTGCTCATCAACGGCGTGCCGGTGATCATGCGGGGCGTTAATCATCACGACACCAACCCCGACAAGGGCTGGACGATGTCGGACGAGGATATCCTGCGGGATCTGCATCTGATGAAGGAGCTCAACATCAACGCCATTCGTACCTCTCACTATCCGCCGACGGCGCAGTTTTTGACCTACTGTGATGAGCTGGGCTTCTACGTGGTTGACGAGACCGATATCGAGACCCACGGTTACGTGCGCCGTGTGGCCGTCGGCTACGGTTACGACTCCGAGAATCCCATCTGGCCCTGCACCGATCCGCACTTTGCGCCGCTCTTTATGGAGCGTATGCAGCGCATGGTCGAGCGTGACAAGAACCATCCCTGTGTCATCATGTGGTCCACCGGCAACGAAAGCGGTTTTGGTCCCAATACCGCTGCGATGGTGGAATGGGCAAAGAAACGTGACCCCAGCCGCCTGATTCACAGCGAGGATGGATACCGCAAGGGTTACGGGCATCTGGCCGATGTGGCGTCCACGATGTATCCTGTCCTTGAAAAGGTAATTGATTACGCGGAGAATGAGGACAACCGCAAGCCGCTGTTCCTGTGCGAGTACTCCCACTCCATGGGCAACAGCCCCGGTGACGTCTACGACTACGTGGAGCTGTTCCGCAAATATCCCAAGCTTTGCGGCGGCTGCATCTGGGAGTGGGCGGATCACGGCGTCAACGACAACGGCGTGCTGCGCTACGGCGGCGACTTCGGTGAGCCTACCCACGACGGCAACTTCTGCTGCGACGGCATGGTGTTTGCCGACAGAAGCCTGAAAGCCGGTTCCTGGGAAGTCAAGCATGCGTATCAGCCCTTTGATACCAGACTTTCCGATGGCGTACTGGTCATCACCAACTGGAACGACTTTACCAATCTCGAAGCGTATATTCTGCGTCTTGAGCTGCAGTGTGATGGTCAGATCGTGGAGAGCCGTGACTGCTGTCTGAGTATTCTGCCCCACTGCAGTGTGAACTTCAAGCTGCCCTTTGTCCTGCCGGAGAACATCCGCTGGGGCGCCTATGTCAATGTGTACCTGATAGACGCTGACGGCCGGGAAGTCGGTATGCAGCAGCATGAGCTGGCCGTTGACACCGAAAAGCAGAAGCTCTCGGCGCCGATGACTGCTCTGACGGAGGATGCGCAGCACATCTATGCGCGGACTGCGAATACCGAGGTTATTTTCAACCGTCACTACGGCAATATTGAGCAGATTGTGAAGAATGGCCGGGAGCTGCTGGCGGCGCCTGTTTGCCTGTCCGTCTGGCGTGCGCCCACCGACAACGACAAGCGCGTTGTGGAGAAGTGGGGTCACGTGAATAATTCCGCCGGCGAGAATATGGACCGCATCACCCAGAAAACCTATGAGTGCCGCATTGAGGGCAATCAGGTTGTGGTGGAAGGATCGCTTGCGGGTATATCGAGAATGCCGATGCTGCACTTCACCGCGGTCTATTCCTTCCACGAAAACGGCGAAATTGCCGTATCGCTGCAGGCGAAGATGCGGGATGATCTGGCGGTTTTCCTGCCGAGACTGGGCTTTGAGTTTACCGTCAACGCTGCAAACGACGGCTTTACCTACTTTGCCAGAGGCGAGCGGGAAAACTACTGCGATATGCATCATCATACCCGCATGGGTCTCTATCGCAGCTGCGCAGCGGCGGAATATGTGCCTTATCCCCGGCCTCAGGAGCATGGCAACCACACAGGTGCCAGATATCTGGCGCTGGACAGCGGCCTGACCTTTGCTTCCGACGCTGCCTTTGAGTTCAATGTCTCCGAATATACCAAGGAAGCCCTGACTGAAGCCCGTCATACCGATGAGCTGGTCAAAAACGGCTTTACCAACGTGCGCATCGACTGCAAGTCCACCGGTATCGGCTCGGCATCCTGCGGTCCGCAGGATTTCATCGAGAAATACTGCTTTAACGATAAGGAAATCGGCTACTCGTTTGTGATTATGTGAGAACAAAAAAGAGACTGCATGCCCCGAAAGGCGTGCAGTCTCTTTTTTGTGTGTAAATCTGTTTTCATGGTCAGCGGAAGGTGCGCAGCTTGACAAAGCAGAGCGCTACAACACCGGCGAGCACCATGGAGATACCCAGAATAATCGGGAACGCGAACGGATGCCCCGCAAAAGGCATACTGCCCATGCTGACGTTCATGCCGTAGGCGGAGAAGATCATCGTGGGGATGGAGAGGACGATGGTCACAATGGCCAGAACCTTCATGACGATGTTGAGGTTGTTGGAGATGATGGAGGCAAAGGCGTCGGCCATGCCGCGCAGAATGCCGCTGTAGATGCCGGCCATCTCCATGGCCTGGCGGTTTTCGACGATGACATCCTCCAGCAGATCGGTGTCCTCGGGGTACTTGGGGATGGAATTGGATTTGAGAAGCTTATCCAGCACCGCATCGTTTCCCTTGAGGGAGGTGGTGAAGTAGAGAAGGCTCTTTTCCAGCTCCAGAAGCTCCAGAAGCTCCCGGTTCTGGGTGGATGCCTGCAGCTTCTGCTCAAGCTGTTCGCTTTTTTTATGGATTGCGCGCAGATACTGCAGGAACAGAGTGGCGTTGCGGTAGAGAATCTGCAGAACGAAACGGGTTTTCATGTAGGTATGAAAACTCCGGATGCGCCGGTTATCAAAAAAGCTCAGGATCGGCGTATCCTCCAGACAGACGGTAATGACCGCGTCGGGCAGCAGGATGATGGCCAGCGGCAGGGTGACGTACCAGTCCTTGCCGCTGCGTTCTTCGACGGTGGGGACGTCCACGAGAATCAGCGTATAGCCGTCCTCGATGGCGATACGGGAACGTTCGTCATCGTCCAGCGCGGCGCTCAGGTCCGCGGAATCGATGTTGTAACGCTCACTGATGCTTTGCTGTTCCTCAGGCGTGGGCTTCACCAGCGAGATCCAGCAGTCCTTTTCGGGCACATCGAGTGTGCGCAGAAGACCGTCGAAGGTCTTGTAAATCTTCATCATAGGGATATCCTCCTTTTTGGGCATGAGCCGCAAAGCACAGTGCCCTGTAATGGAGGATACTGTACCTGCAGACTAACGGTATGTACGGGTCCTACTTCGTCCGGGGGCGGGGTCCATGAACTCACTTCCTTAACATGAAATGGGGATGCATAAATGTATCCAACAGAATCAGTATACGCCAAAATTATTGCACGGTCAATGGGAAAATGTACAAAAATCAGGACTTATGATATCCCAAAAGTCTCTCAATCAACGTAAGCCGTGACTTACCGCGCAGTGAATACAGCAGGCTGAGAAGCTCGTCGGCCAGCAGGATAAGAACCAGCAGAAAAACTGCGGGGGAGAATATATTGTAGTCCAGAGCACGCTCCCAGTTGCCGCGCAGGAGATTGGCAAAGGCTCTGGTCATGCCGCAGCCGGGGCAGCGGCGTCCGGTGAGATGGTAGATGATGCACAGCGAAACGCTTTCCGTGGCGGAGAGGGGAATGAGCCGCAGGGCAAGAAGCACGGCTGCAATGCCGAAGGCACGCAGCAGATTCCACAGGCGCATGACGAAGCCTCCTTTCACAAATGATCTGTCATTGATTATATCCCATCTGAATAGAAATGTAAAGAATGCACAGACTGTATCCGGAAAAGACAAAGCGGCACAGGATGAAAATGCAGGAAATGGAATACCATGATGCAAAATGAAAAATGGCAGATTATACAATTGAAAAGTCGTATGCGGTGTAAGACTGTGGAAAATGCTTTTATTCCTATTGAATCAAAATTTGTGCAAAGAAATTCTTGACAAAACGAAAAAAAGGGTGTATTTTAAGTGTCGTCAACCAGTTGCGATGAATATATACAGAAGATGGGTCCGGACTTGCCAGATACGAATGTGCAGGACGAACGCATAATTCCTGCAAAGCCGCTCGCTGGCAAATTTATAGAAAAGAGGCGTATTTCTCTATGGACCTGACCCATGACTATCTGTCCGGTATTTATCAGGATGTCTGCCGCCGCAATCCCGGCGCCGTGGAATTTCATCAATCTGTGCACGAAGTGCTTCTCTCGCTTGTTCCGGTTATCGAACGCCGCCGCGATATTGTGGAGGCCGGTGTTGTTGACCGTCTGGTAGAGCCTGAACGTCTGGTACAGTTTCGCGTATCGTGGGTGGATGACGCCGGACGTGTGCGCGTCAACCGCGGTGTGCGTGTGCAGTTCAACTCAGCGCTGGGACCCTACAAGGGCGGTCTGCGGTTTCATCCGTCGGTCAACCTGTCGATTCTGAAATTCCTGGGTTTTGAGCAGATCATCAAAAACGCGCTGACGGGTCTGCCGCTGGGCGGTGCCAAGGGCGGTTCAGACTTTGATCCGAAGGGAAAAAGTGACGCCGAGGTTATGCGGTTCTGCCAGAGCTTCATGATTGAACTTGCCAAGCATATCGGTGCGGATACCGATGTGCCGGCCGGTGACATCGGCGTGGGAGCCCGTGAAATCGGCTTCCTGTATGGTCAGTATAAGCGGCTGACCAACACCACCACCGGTGTCATCACCGGTAAGGGCGTTGGCTACGGTGGTTCGCTGGCACGTACGGAGGCTACCGGCTACGGCCTGTGCTATTTCACCGATGAGATGCTCAGCAGTGTGGGCAAGAGCTTCGACGGCCGCACGGTGCTGGTATCCGGATCCGGCAACGTGGCGACGTATGCCTGTCAGAAGGCACAGGCAATGGGTGCGAAGGTTGTGGCGATGAGCGATTCTGCCGGATTTATCCATGATCCAGAGGGCATTCGGCTGGATGTTATCCGTCAGATCAAGGAGCAGGAGCGCGGCCGCATCAGCGACTATGCTGCGCGGGTTCCGGGTTCCACGTATACGCCCGGATGCCGCGGAATCTGGAACATTCCCTGCGACATTGCGCTGCCCTGTGCCACGCAGAACGAGATTGACGGCGAGAGTGCAGCCACGCTGATCAAAAACGGTTGCTTCTGTGTCTCGGAAGGCGCCAATATGCCATCCACCCCTGAGGCGATCTACAATTATATCCAGTCCGGCATCCTCTTTGGACCTGCCAAGGCGGCAAACGCCGGCGGTGTCGCCACTTCAGGTCTGGAAATGAGCCAGAACTCCATTCGTATGGGCTGGACGTTTGAAGAGGTTGACGCCCGGCTGCGGGAGATTATGAAGAACATCTACAACAACAGTTCCGGATGTGCTGCGGAATACGGCAGCGAGGGAAATCTCATGTTCGGCTCCAACATCTACGGCTTCCTCAAGGTTGCTGACGCGATGCTGGCCTATGGCATTACCTACTGAAAAAGACAACTTTATGGGACAGAGACAGTGATTGTCTCTGTCCTGTTTTTTTACAATAAACGCATGATTACCTGTGGAAACGAATTGTCAGAGGCTATATTAACGAAAAACGGTCAATTTTTACGCAATACGGTTTGGGCGTTTTACCCCATGCGAAAGAGGCAAAAAAGTGCTATAATTGATACAGTCGGCGCGCAGTCAACGTGTGACTGCGCGTTGCTTTTTGATACGCCGGAAGGAGGTCGGATGATGTTTGCGGTAAATGATGTGGTATGCTACGGTGCGCAGGGCGTCTGCCGGATTGAAGAGGTGGCTTCACGCAGCTTTGGTGGCCCCGCCAGAGTCTACTACATTCTCAAGCCTTTAAGCACCGGCGGTGCAACCGTGTATGTCCCCACCGACAACGAAAAGCTGACAGCGCGCATGCGCCGCATCCTTTCGCCGGAAGAAATCGGTGAACTGATTCGTGAGGTATGCGATGAGGATTCTGTCTGGGAAAGTGATGAAAACCTGCGGAAAGCGCACTACCATGAGCTGCTGACCTGTGGGGATCGCCGCGCTTTAATCCGGCAGATCAAGGCGCTTTACCGTCATCGTCAGGAGCAGCTCAAACGCGACCGACGTCTGCACGTATGCGATGAACGCTTTCTCAAGGATGCCGAGCGTCTGCTTTACGATGAGTTTGCGCTGGTTCTGCGCATTAACCCTGAGCAGGTGCTGCCCTTTATCATGGAACAGCTCCCGGAAGAGGAACGAAAAACCATCAGCGAGAAGAATTAGAAAGAGGTATTTGAGATGAAACGAATTGAAGCTGCCTGCCTTCTGCAGACTGTACATTTCCAGCTCAAGGAAGATACCGAGCGCGATCTTGCCCAGCGTCTGGTACAGACCGAGTATGAGCAGTACAAAGCCCAGCTTCAGCGCTCCCGCACCCGCCATACCATCGTCGGCGAAGAAACCCTGCCTGACGGTTCCATCCGCATCAAAATCCGCAAGCAGTACAACAGTTACCCCGTGGGGGATTATCTGGAATAAACGTAAGGCCGGAAAACATCAGGTTTTCCGGCCTTTTATGTTCTGAATACGGCAGCACAGAGAGAACGTTTGAATTTGGGATTGACAAGTGAGCCCCGGGCGTACTACAATGGACACATCCTATCACAGCGCGAGGTTTTCATATGCATCAGATCATCCATCTGCCCAGGGAGCAGTGGAAGGACGCTATCCTTCCCATGCGCTATACGACCAACGAATATTATGAGGTGAATCTGCAATCCACCCCGGACGGTTTTTCCGTAGATTTCCGGCTGACGCACACTGATGAGCCGATTGTCATGTCGCCTGAAAAGTACGACTTTCCCGACAAGCTTTATCAGGACTGGTGGGAAGGGGCGTATGCCTGGGGCGTGGTAGAGGACGGACGGCTGATGGCTGCCATCGAGACCTGCCCGGAGAGCTTTTCCAATCGTCTGCGCGTGACCGAACTGTGGGTGGCGGATGAACTGCAGAAGCAGGGCATTGGGCGGCGGCTGATGGAGCTGGCTTTTGAGCAGGCGCGACGCGAGCGGCGCCGTGCCGTGATCCTCGAGACGCAGTCCTGCAACGTCAATGCCATCGGTTTTTACCGGCACATGGGCTTTTCACTCATCGGCTTTGACGCCTGCTGTTACGCCAACAACGATATTCCCCGCCATGAAGTGCGCATGGAACTGGGCGTGATGCTTGAAAAACCCGCAAAAGTTACGCCGGGTGAGCTGGAAATCCGTGAGATGCGGCCCGGTGAGGCGTATGAGGTTGAGGCAATGACCCGCCGTGCCTTCTGGAATAAGCATCGTCCGGGCTGCGATGAGCATCTGCTGGTCAAATGTCTGCTGGCGGATCCGGATTATCTGCCTCATTTGAGCCGGGTGGCGGTAGCTGACGGCAGGATCGTCGGCTGCATCCTGTACAGCCGGTCACGGGTGGAAAGCGTGGACACGGTGACTTTCGGACCGCTGTGCATGGAGCCTGAGTGGCAGGGCAGGAGCGTGGGAAAGGCGCTGCTGGATGCGACGCTGCCGCTTGCGCGGGAGGCCGGCTATCCCGGCGTTGTGATCTTCGGGGAGCCGGATTATTATCCGCTCCACGGGTTCAAAACCTGCGAAAAGTTTGGCATCACCACGCCGGATGGTCGGAATTTCCCGGCGGTTATGGCCTATGAGCTGCGCGAAGGTGCGCTGGCAGACGTTCACGGACAGTTTTTTGAGGCAGAGCTGTTCGAGCGGTTCGGCGAGATCGCCGCAGCGGAACTGTCGGCCTTTGATGCAGACTTTGAGCCGCTGGAAAAGCAGCGTTTCCCCGGTCAGTGGGACTGATGGGCTGTGATTGGGCTCGATGAAGCGTGCAAAATGTGAAAAAACAGGAGAATAACGATGATACTTCTCAATCCTTTGGAATATGATATCGCGCGTCCTCTGATCACCGACTGTTCGGCGGAGCTCAGCGTGTTTGCAACCCTTGGCCGCACCAATCCCGGCGAAGTCTGGGTGGACAGCCGGGAAAAACCCACGGCGCTGGTGATGCGCACCACCGAGACGACGGTGGTGGCGGGTTCCGTGGCAAATGCCGCAGTGCTTGAGGACATCAGGTGCAATGTGCTGGACGAGTGGGAGGTTGTCTATCCCGACAGCGCCGAATGGGAGAGCTGCACGGAGAAATGGCATCCCAATCCCTGGCTGCGCCGGTATATGCGCCGCAGGCTCACGGCGCAGAAGCTCCTCTACACCGATTACGCGGCCCATCTGCCGGATGGCTATGTGCTGGAACCGGTGACGCGGGAGCTGTTGGAGGACGCGTCCATTGAGAATCACGATGCGCTGCGGCACTGGGTGGACAACTGGGGACGGGACAACTACTTTGCACGGGGTGCAGGGTTCGTTGTCCGTCAGGGGAATGTGCTGGCGTCCTGGTCGGTGACCGACTGCGTCATCGGCGACCGGGCTGCCATCGGTATCGTGACCGATGCCCGGCACCGCCGCCGGGGTCTGGGCGCTATTGCCGCTGCGGCAACGGCGGATTACTGGTTCCGGCATGGTATCCGGGAACTTGACTGGCTCTGCGTCGCGGCAAACAAGGGCTCACAGGCGATTGCAAAGAAGCTGGGCTTTACGTTGGTACAGGAGTATCCCACCTACACCTGTCGTCCTCCCTATGAAAACGACGGCGACCAGACGGCAGAGCAGTGGCGCGAATGGGCGGCCTATTATCGTCCTGCCTATGAACAGGCGCCGGAGAAGTACAGAGAGATTATGGAGCGGTGCTGCCGCTGCGGAGAGATAACATTATGATTGAGATAAAACACGACAATCGCCGGGTGCTGGAACCGCTGTTTGCGGAAAAACCCTACGGGATGAGTCTCGTTAAGACCTACTTTGACGGTTATTCGGGAAAAGCATGGGCGGATGCTGAGGAGAATCCGAAAGTCTGCCTGCTGCGGGTGGGCGAATTTGGCTTCCCGGCAGGCGACGCGGCATCGCCCGGTGCGCAGGAGCTGCTGGAAAAGCTCACTGAGCTTGCCGGGTTCTGGCTGGTGTACCCGCAGGATGAAGCCTGGGATGCGCTGCTGCGCGAGGTATGGGGTGAAAAAGCCGTGCGTGCCGAGCGGTATGCGATCCGTCACGACACGGTCTTTGACCGGAAGGTGCTCACGCGGTATGCGCAGGCCGTGCCGGAAGGGGTAACGCTGGTGCCGATGAACCGGGCGCTGTTTGAATATTGCCGCCATGACCGGGAGCTTTGGGATTTTGTATCCAACTTCCGAGACTGGGAGCATTACGACAGTTACGCAAAGGGCGTTCTGGTCATCGAAAACAACGAGATCCTCGGCGGGTGCTCGACTTACACCCGTTTTGATGGTGTGCCGGGGTATCGGTATGCGCTGGAACTGGAAGTGGACGTGCGTGAGCAGCATCGTCGGCGCGGGCTGGCGAAAGCCTGCGCGGCGGCGATGATTCTGGCCTGTCTGGACGACGGGATATACCCTGCCTGGGATGCGGCGTCGCGCATCAGCGTGGATCTGGCGGAAAAGCTGGGATACCGGGAAAGCCATGGGTATACTGTTTATTTATTGTCGAGATAAAAAGAGTCTGCGGCCGGATGTCCGGCCGCAGACTCTTTTGGTTTTACCAGCTTACGTTGAAGTTCGTGATGGACGGAGAGATGATATCGTCCCAGTCGTGCATGGGATAGCCCTGCTGGGCGGGAGTGGGGCCGACGAAGCGGCTCTGGCGTCCCTTGATATCGATGACGCCGTCGGTGATGGTGACGATGGCAAAGAGCGCGTCCTCATAGGGCGCGACATACTTGATGTTGGGGTACTTCTCATCAATGGCGGGCGTGTAGCGCATGGTTTCGTACTTGCGGTCAAGCCAGTAGTTGGACATGGAGTTGACGTTCCAGTACCAGGTCTCGCCGATGCGCTGGATGTTATCCTTGTGCAGATGCCCGTTGGCGGAGAGGATGACGCGGTTGGGGGCATTGTCAATGATGGGAGCCAACAGTTCGCGGTTCTTCACGCCGCGCTTACCCAGCAGCGGCTGATGGGAGAAGAGCACGCTGGGATATTTGGCTGAAGCCAGGTCTGCCTCGAGCCATGCAAGCTCTTCCGGCGGCAGGAAGGGCAGCGGCTGGGGCTTATCGTAGGAGACGTCGAAGTAGCGGCCGTTATCATAGTGATGATAGGCGCCGTCGGCGTAGTAGTAGCAGGCGTCCAGCGCCACGAAGTGGATGCCGCCGCAGTCAAAGCTGTAGTAGCTCTGCTTACTGCCGAAGAAATCCAGCATCTGCTGGGTGGAGCACATATCCAGATCGTGGTTGCCGATGACATGATAAGACGGCTTTTCGAAGTCACGGTAGAGGGAGAGAATAGCGGCCTTGTCAGCATAGGTGGGATAGTTGAGCGCGTTTTCGATGTTGACCGGGCGCTTTTCGGGCAGGCACAGGCAGCGGCGATCCTCGTCGGGATAGCAGAAATCGCCCAGCTGAATGATGAAGTCCACATCTGCCTCACGGCAGGCATCGAGGAACACGCGCAGGCGCGCCTCGCAGTCATGCATGATATCCACATGCAGATCGGTGAAGATACCGAAACGTACGTTGGCAGCCATGAGAAAACCTCCTGAAATAATGGTATATTAAGCCGCTTCGGAGGGTGTTTCCTCCGCGCGTTTGAGTTCACGGGAACCCATCCAGAACAGGAACAGTCCGACGTGAAGAATGCCGGTGATCAGATACCAGAGGCGGATGGGGACAAGCTCACCGAAGATGGCCGCGACCAGCAATCCGATGGGAATGGTGGTATTGTCGATGGTGGAGATGACGGAGAACACACGGCCGTGGTACTCCTGCGGAACCTTGGTTTCATAGAAGGCGTCAAGGCCTGCGCAGCCGATGGCCATGAAGATGTTGGCGATGTATAAGGCTGCGACGAGCCACCAGATATTGGTGATCGGAAGGAAAAAGATGGCGGCATAGCAGACGCCCACGCCGCCCCAGCCGATGCCGCTGGTGACGAGATTGCGTTTACAGCCTCCCCAGAGTCCCATGATGACACCGCCGCTGACAAGACCCAGTCCGCAGGCTGCAGTGATCCAGGAAAGCTCCATGACGCCGCCGCCGAAGACGGAGGTGACCATCAGCGATTTGAATGCTTCCGTGGGGCCGACGCAGAAATTGGCCAGCGTGCAGGTACCAACTACGAAGATCAGGCTGCGGGTATTGAGCACATACCGCAGGCCTTCCAGGGTTTCGCGGCGGATGGAGGCGCTTTTCTGAGCGGTGGAGACGCGGGGATCGGGGACGCTGGAGAAGAAAAGCGTTCCCACGGCGATGAGCGCCGTGACGACGTCGATCAGGAGAACGGCTTTGACGTCAAAGGCTGAGATGAGCATGGCGCCGGCGACGGGTGCGACGATGTTCATGGCGCCGGTGAGGATGCGGTTGATGCCGCCGATGCGGGCCAGATGCTGCTCGGGTACCAGCAGGGCGGTGGCGGATTTCATAGCGGGCTGATGAAACATACTGCCAAGAGAGCGCAGCAGCAATACAAGCAGTACCAGCGCCACGGACTCTGCCCGGAAATGAAACAGCAGAATCAGCGCGACTGTTACCAGAGCGATGGCGCCGTCGGCGAGAATCATGACGGTTTTTCGGTTGAGACGGTCGATGACAGAACCGGCAAAGGGGCCCAGAATCATGCGGGGCAGGAGCGTCAGCAGGCTTGAAAAGGCCAGAATCCGCTCAGATCCGGTGGTTTCCGTCAGCCACCAGATGAGAGCGAAGTCCACAAGGCTGGATCCCAGCAGCGAAAAGGCCTGACCGGTCCAGATGGTGAAAAAACGTGTTTTCCAGTTGTTCATTTGGACATCCTTTCGGAAAAAAACAGATCAAAACGGGAAATTTTCCCATACTGCCTATTATACAGGATTATCTGCACGAATGCAAGAAGATGCTCCGCATGAAAAACGAATTGCGCTCAGCGCATTGACATTTTGGACGGTTTGTCATATGATAAGAGAAAGGAAATCGAGACGATGGAGGATATTTCCATGAAAATGCTGACCATTCCCGCATTTGCCGAGCGGCGTCCCCACGAGCATCTGGGACGTGCGTTTACAAATTACAATCGTCGCGCCAGTGCCTACTGCAATCTGCATGTTCTGTGCCGCGCGGTCATTGAGATCGCAGAAGATACACAGGCAACTCTGCGTATAACCGCGGATGACTGCTACAAGCTCTACGTGGACGGCGTGTTTCAGGGCATCGGCCCGGCTCCCGGCTTTGCCTTTGACTACTTCTACAATACCTACGAGCTGACCCTCACCAAAGGCCGTCATGTTCTGGCGGCGCATATCTACTATCAGGGCGAGATCAACCGCGTCTGGAACAGCGGTGACGACCGCTTTGGTCTGGCAGCGGAGCTGACAGCCGGGGACGCTGAGCTTCCGCTTGACTGGAAATACTGCATCAACCATGCCCGCCACGGCAACTGGGTCGGCTATATGACCCAGTACATGGAAAACTTCGACAGCAGCTTCTGGAATGAAAACTGGAACATACTGACCTTTGACGATTCCGGTTGGGACAGACTCGTCCCTGCGCTGTACTCCGATCATGTCATGCGTGAGCAGCCGTCGAAGATGCTTGCGGTCTATGAGAAGCGTCCGGTATTGGTGGAGAAGCGTGCGCCCGGCAAAATCTTTGTGGACATGGGGCAGGAGATCACCGGCTCCCTGCGGCTGAAGGCCAAAGGCGCGAAGGGTAAGCTCCTGACGGTTTACAGCGCCGAAGAGCTTAATGACGACGGCAGCGTGCGCTGGGAGATGCGCTGCAAGTGCAATTACAAGGAGACATGGAAGCTTGCAGGCTCCGGCGAGGAGTGCTGGGAACCCTATGAATACAAGGGCTTCCGCTACGCCGAGATCGTGACGGACGAGGATGTAGAGCTGACCGACATCTGCGCGGTGGTGCGCCACTATCCGGCGGACGACAGCGTGTGCACGTTCTCGACCAGTGATCCGTGGCTGGGCAAAATCTTTGAGCTGTGCCGGGAGACGGTGCGCTACGGTATACAGGACGGTTATCTGGACTGCCCGACCCGTGAAAAGGGTCAGTATCTGGGAGACGCGATTGTGACCTCCCGTGCGCAGATGATCCTGACCGACGGCACGGAGCTGGTACACAAGGCACTGGAGCAGTTTGCGGAGACAGATCCCTTCTGTCCCGCGCTTCTGGGTGTTTCTCCCGGTGCGTTCATGCAGGAAATTGCCGACTCTTCCCTGTTCTGGGGCAATATGGCGCTGTATACCTACTATCATGACGGAGATCAGGAAAAACTGGCAAGCTACTATCCGGTCGCAAAGCGGATTGTCGAGCATTACGAGCAGTATCTGGGCGACAACGGCCTTTTGTGGTCTGCCAACGACAAGTGGAATCTGGTGGACTGGCCGGACAATCTCCGCGACAACTACGACTTCGTGCTGACCCAGCCCCCCAGAACGCTGGGCTGTCACAACGCCATCAACGCCCAGTTCATCGGCGCTGTGCAGACGCTGGAGCGCATGGAGGAGATCCTCGGCATCGACGCGCCCAAGCGCTATGAGCAGTACAGAGAAGCCTTCAACCGTGCCTTCTACCGTGAGGAGACCGGCCTTTATGTGGACAGCGTGGTCAGCGAACATTCGTCGCTGCATGCGCAGCTCTTTGCGCTGTACTTCGGCCTGCAAAAGGACGAGGCGCTGCCCCGCACCGTGGAGTTCATCAGGGAGAAGGGTCTTTCCTGCGGCGTCTACACCACCCATTTCCTGCTGCAGGGTCTGGGCCGCATCGGTGCGTACGATCTGGTTTATGAGCTGCTGGTCAACGAGACTGAGCACGGTTGGGTTAACATGCTGCGGGAGGGCGCCACGACCTGCTTTGAGGCCTGGGGCAAGGATCAGAAGTGGAATACGTCGTTCCTGCATCCCTTCGCCTGCTCGCCGACGGCGGTGATTACGGAAGTGCTCTGCGGCATCTGTGCAGACGCAACTGTGCCTGCCGGTTATCGGGTGGAGCCGCACATCCCCGACGTGATTGAAGAACTGCACATGAGCCGCCGCATCTGCGGCAAGACCGTCAGCGTCCACAAGCAGGACGGCCGCGTCTGGTGGGAGGAAACCTGAACCGGTCAGGCGCATTGGCAGAACGGAGAGTGATGTGATGTTCTGGAGTATTCTGGGCATTTTAGTTGTACTGGCAATTGCTGCGGTATTCGGCGCGGCCATTGCGATGTTTCGCATAGCCATGGTGAGGCCGAAGAACCACAAACCCTTCGACGGCGACGGCAGTCCCGTATGGGAGGAAACCCTGCAGCAGATCAAAGCGGGCAGGGAGTGGTTCATGGAGCAGAATCCGCGCAGGGTTTATGTATTCAGCCGGGACGGGCTGCGGCTGGAAGGCTGGTTTCTGCCGCATCCGGAAGCGGAGCGTACGGTGATCTGCGTGCACGGCTACCATTCGGAAGGACTGCGGGATTACGGTGCGGCAGTGCCGTACTACTATTCCACGAAATCCAATCTGCTGGTGATCGATCAGCGTTCTCACGGCGGCAGCGAGGGCAAATACATCGGCTTCGGCGTGCTGGAACGCTGGGATCTGGTGGAGTGGATTCACTGGGTCAACGGTGAGTTCGGCGACGAGTTCCCGATTATCCTGAGCGGCATCTCGATGGGGTCGGCGACGGTGATGATGACGCTGGGGCTGTCGCTGCCCGACAATGTCTGCGCGGCGGTTGCCGACTGCGGCTACAGTTCCCTGTGGAATCAGTTTGCCTATACGCTGGACAAGCGGTATCATCTGCCGGCGAAGCTGATCCTGCCCTGTGCGGAGATGATCTCGCGGATGGTGACGGGCGTGGATTTTCGCAGTGTGTCTCCGGAAAAGGAGCTCGAGCGCTGCAAAATCCCGGTGCTGTTTATCCACGGTGCAAAGGACGGCGTCGTGCCGATGACGGAGACGACGGATCACACGTATCCTGCGTGCAGGACAGCGAAAAAGCTGATCATCGTGGACGAAGCTACCCACGGCATGAGTTACTCGCTGGAACGGGAACGCTGCCAGAAAGGACTTGAATGGGCGCTGACCCGGAAGATGAAAGCCTCGGAGTGGGATAATCTGTATACCGCGGACGAACGAGTGAAACTGTAAAACAGAACAGACCTGTGGGACGAGAAATCTTTCCCAACAGGTCTGTTTTTTGTATGTATGAGCTGCAATCGTGATTAACCGATGAAGCTGGTGATGAAAATCTCGAGGCCGATGGCGATGAGAATTACACCGCCCAGGATGCCTGCCTTACAGGCAAGCCTGGTACCGGCCTTTTTGCCGATGTAGAGGCCGCCCATGCAGATGACAAAGGTGACGGCGGCGATGATGACGGCTGCCAGCAGTGCCTGCGCGGCGCCGTATTCGGCAATGGTGAAGCCTACCGACAGGGCGTCAATCGAGGTGGCAATACCCTGAACCAGGAGGGCTGCAAAGCCAACGCCTTTGCGTTCCTCGTCGCAGTCTGAACGGTTCTTGATACCCTCATAGAGCATCTTGCCGCCGATGTAGCCCAGCAGTGCCAGCGCAATCCAGGGGATGAGCTTTTCAAAAGCGCAGAAATACTGCACGATGGTATGGATACACACCCAGCCCAGCATCGGCATCAATGCTTGGAAGAAAGCAAAGACGCCTGCCACGCCGCACATCTTGCGCTTCTTCATCTTCGGTTCGTTGAGGCCGTTGGCCAGAGAGACGGAGAAGGCGTCCATCGCCAGTCCGACGCCCAGCATGATACTGGTGAAAAAGAACGTGAATCCGAGCTGCATAGTGTGTATCCTCCGAATACATAAAAATAATGCCGGGTACGGCACAAAACCATACCTGGCAGTCTTTGGCAAATAAAAAAGACTCCATGTATAGCTTCACAGTTATACATGAGTCTCGCAATTTGAAACAAGCCAGACCGAAAACGGTCAGTATGTTGACTTGCTACGTGCAGCACGCTTGCTACTCCCTCACACGAATGTTAGTATACCATAACATTCCTGATTTGTCAATCCTGTTCCGGTTGTTTTGCACGGAATACCGCGTTTTGGTAGCTCATGAAATGACAAAAACGGCCCGATACGAGAAAATTCGCATCGGGCCGCAGCAGAGGCGTTTAAAAGTGCTCAAACACGCCGTTGCGCTGTTTGCCGAATGCCCGGAAGAAGTCGCTTTCGGGATTGTTGACCTTGACGCCTTCCAGATAGGCGGCGAGCTCGGGCGTATAGTGCTCGAAGCCGTAGAGCAGCGGAGCAAGAGACGGCGCGGTGGTGACGATATCGGCATTGCAGCCGGTGATGCGGCGCACCTGGGCTTTTCCGTCTGCGTATTCCACATCGAAGGTACCGGCAGTGAGGTCGAGGGAATCCTCAACCTGCAGCGTGAAGTGACCGCGGGCCTTTGGATAGTCGCGCATGGCAAGCACTGCGTCGGGACGAATGACGCGAAGGGCAATATCGGGAACGACCCGGCAGAATACCGGCGAGTAATGGCGGAGCAGCGTCTCGATCTCCGGTGCCATGGCGCAGTTTTCGATGCGGATGGTGGTAAGCTCGCCCTCGTACATACGCAGGAAGCCCAGGCAGTCGATGAGCGCTTCGCGGTCGATGAAGGCAAATTCGATGACCCGCAGGCAATCGCTGACGGAGCGGTTGATCTCAAAGTGCTTCTCGGGGGAGAGGGTCAGATAGGCTGACGGCTTGCCGTCACGATAGCGCACATAGATGACGCGGCCGTTTTCCTGGGTGTAATAGCGTGCATCATAGCGCAGGAAGCTGAGGTTTCGGCCGACGGTGAAGCGATTGAAAACCTCGATGGCATCGGCAGGATCGCTTCCCAGTCTTACAAAATCCGGGCAGCGGGGGAAGTTTTCCAGTGCAGCCATCGGAAACTCCAGAATCCGGTGATCACTGACGCGCTCATAGCCGAATTTGCGGTAGTAGGAGAAGGAAAAAGGATGCAGAACGCTGACTGCCCAGTCGGTTTCATGGGCAAGACGGAAAACCTCATCGAACGTACGGCGGACAAGGCCGGAGCGGCGATATTCCGGCGGGGTACCGACGCCGCCGAGCATGACGGAGTTTAAGAATCCGGAATTATAGCGTGTGTTGGTAGTGCGAACCGTGGAATGGGAACAGTCATCCTCCCGTCCATCTTCAAACCAGCGGAAACGTTCGGTGCATTCATAATCATCCTGTTTGAGCAGAACGCGGCGCAATTCCATGAAAAAAAGCCTGCCTTTCATTGGGTTAGGTACAGGATAGCACAGCTGGCACGTAAATGCAAGGGGCTGCACAAAAAAAAAACGGAGCGCCGAAAATGCACGGCGCTCCGGAAAAATGAGATTACAGAAGCTTTGCACGCAGCTCTTCGCCGGAGAGGGGAGAGAGCAGGGCGGGGGCTACGTCAAAGACGGTGCGGCAGCCGGACTCGCCGCGGGCGGCCATCTTCAGGGCTGCACGGGCGTAAGCCACCAGCACGCTGCCGGTGAAGGCGGGATTGGAGCCAAGCTTCAGAGAGAATTCGATCATCTGCGTGCTGCCCTCGGCGGTATGGGCGCTGCGCTGCACGAAGCCGCCATGAGGCATGGCACGGTGATTGCGGTCAAACTCTTCCTCGGAGATGAAGTTGACGGTGGTATTGTAGTCGGCGAAGTACTTGGGCATGGTCACGATGGCCTCGGTTACGGCGGCGGCATCGGCGCCCTCTTCGAGAACGACGTAGCATTCACGGCGGTGCTTATCACGGGTGGTGAGTGTCGGGCAGGAACCGGAGCGTACGGAAGCGACGGCTTCTTCGACGGGAACGGTGTACTGGACGGCCTTCTTCACGCCTTTGATGCGGCGGATGGCATCGGAATGGCCCTGGCTGACGCCGCGGCCCCAGAAGGTGTAGTCCTGACCGTCGGGCAGGATGGCGCCGGCCATCATACGGTTGACGGAGAAGAGGCCGGGATCCCAGCCGACGGAGATGATGCCCAGCTTGCCGGAGGCTTTGAGGGCGGCATCCATCTTGGCGTAGTAGGCGGGGATGTCCGCGTGGGTGTCAAAGCTGTCGATGGTATGGAAGTTGGCTGCAAAGGCGGGTCCCTGAACCGGCAGGTCGGTGGCAGAGCCGCCGCAGAGGATCATCAGATCGATCTCAGACGCGTAATCGGCAGCCTTGGCGGCATCGAGCACGCGCACACCGGGTGTGTTGGGCTTGATGGAGGCGGGATCACGCCGGGTGAAGATGGCGGTCAGCTCCATATCGGGGCAGAGGGACAGGGCGGCTTCGACGCCGCGACCGAGGTTTCCATAACCGTTGATGGCAATGCGGGCTTTCATGGTTCATGTTCCTTTCAATTTGAGGATGAATACAGTATACTATAGGATGGGTATTTATGCAAGAAAAAAACTGAGCCAATTTAATACGGCTCAGTTTTTTTCTTTGTAAATTTTGAACAAGCGGATTGGGCAAAGCTTTTTTAACGGCCAAAGAGTGCGCGCAGGCGGGCGCGGAAGCCGCTCAAAGGCTCTGCAGTGGCGGCAGCACGCTCACGGAAGTAGTTCTGGCTGTCGAAAGGCTTGGCGCCGGGTGCGGGCTGGCGATGGGTGTAACTGCCGTCAGCATGAAGCTCACGGGCCTTATAGGTATCGGAGAAGGTGGTGCACAGATCATCATAGACCCGGGCGGCGATCTTGGGATCACGCAGGGGAACGGCGATCTCAATGCGGCGCTGCATATTGCGGGTCATGAAGTCGGCGGAGGCGATGTAGACCCGGCGGTCTCCACCGGAGCCGAAGGCATAGACGCGGGAATGCTCCAGATAGCGGCCGACGATGCTGATGATCTGGATGTTATCGGTATAGCCGGGGATGCCAGGGCGCAGGCAGCAGATGCCGCGCACGATCATGCGGATCTTGACGCCGGCCTGAGAGGCGCGAACCAGCGCTTCCAGCAGGGGATTATCGGTCAGGGAATTGATCTTGACAAATATTTCGGCAGGCTTGCCGGCACGGGCCTTTTCGATTTCACCTTCGATGAGACTGAGAATCGTCGGACGCAGACCCTTGGGCGCCACAAGCAGGTGGCGGTAGGTACCGCCGATGGTACCGGTACCGAGGTTATTGAAAACCTGCAGGGCATCGGCGGCGATCTGAGGATCTGCGGTGAGGAGGGAGTAGTCGGTATAGATATTGGCGGTTTTTTCGTTATAGTTACCGGTACCGATCTGGGTAACATATTGGAGCTTACCGTCACGGCGGGTGATGAGGCAGATCTTGGAATGGACCTTGAAGCCGTCGGGACCGTAGAGGATGCGGCAGCCGGCTTCCTCAAGCTTGGCTGCCCAGTTGAGGTTGTTTTCCTCGTCAAAACGGGCACGCAGCTCCAGGAGAATCGTGACATCCTTGCCGTTTTCGGCGGCGTGGATGAGAGAGTTGATGAGGGTTGACTCACGGCCTACGCGATAGAGCGTGAGCTTGATGGAGGAGACGGCCTTATCCTCACTTGCCTCGCGGATGAGATCGACAAAGGGTTTGAAGCTGTCATAGGGATAGTTGAGCAGGATATCCCGGCGCTGCACCTGCCGGATGATGCTCTCGTTGGGGGAGAGCACATTGGGGTAGCGGCTGCGGTGCGGCTCGAAGCTCAGCTTCTTGGTCAGCGTGGAGGGCATATGCTCGGGCAGCGTGTAAACCCAACGCATATCGATGGGCGTGGCGGTGGTGAAGATCTGCTGCGGCTTGAGGCGGAATTTATCCATGAAGTAGGCGCGGAAGGTCTCACTGCAGTCATGATTCATCTCAAGCCGGACGGCGGCCAGACGTTTGCGCTTCTTGAGGATTTCCTTCATGTAGGTGCGGTAATCCTGATCCTCGGTGAAGAGGCGCTCATCCAGACGCTCATCCATATTGATATCGGCATTGCGGGTAACGGCGAAGATGACCGTTTCCAGAACCCGATCCATATGAAAGATCCGGGAGGCGAATAGTTCGATGAGTTCTTCCACCAGGATAAACCGGCGGCGATCCGGCAGAAAGACGATGCGTTCCAGCGCGGGATTGACGGGGATCAGGCCGCAGAGGGTGCTCTCCCCGTCGCGCTGCAGGAGCACGGCAACGTGCAGCTGGAGATTGGTAAGATGAGGAAAGGGATGGCGGGTATCGACAATCTGGGGGGACAGCAGCGGCTGCAGTTCCCGGTCGAAATATCCGACCAGATAGCTCTTATCCTCCGGCGACAAGTCGTCTGCCCGGACCTGTTCGATGCCTTCGGCGGCAAGTGCGGTCATGACGGCATCATAGCAGCGATCCTTTTCGGCCAGAAGCTCCCGGATGCGGCTGTAGATTGCCTCGAGCTGCTCGTTGGGCGTCATATGGGTTTTGGTATCCAGAATCGGCACGGACAGCAGAGACTGGTCGTAGAGCGTACCGACGCGGATCATGCAGAATTCGTCCAGGTTACTGACGAAGATGGAGATGAATTTGAGACGCTCGTAGAGCGGGGTGCCGGGGCACATGGACTCTTCCAGCACGCGGCTGTTGAATTTCAGCCAGCTCAGCTCACGATTGACGTATATTTTTGTCAGGGAGGTCTCCATATGCTCATGCCTTTCCGAAAAATATTGAGAAAAAATGTGTACGCACAGGTGCTTACGACAATTTGGGGTGGGTATATGCATATTGTAGCACAAAAACAAAAAAGTACAAGCGGTGACAAAAGAAAATATGCAAGAAAATTGTCGGGTTGTATGATTTGCGGCTTGCGGGAACGGCGTGCTCGTGTTACAATATGATTACAGAACTGATAAAGGCGGAAACACTTCTGGTGAACATCGGCAAGATCACTCTTCCGGGGCGCGTACTGCTTGCCCCCATGGCGGGTGTGACCGACAGCGCATTCCGGCAGATCTGTCTGGAACAGGGCGCGGCGCTTACCTATTCGGAAATGGTCAGCGCAAAAGGTCTCATCTATCACGACCGCAAAAGTGCGGAGTTATTACAGCCTGCTCCCAACGAGCAGGTATTTGCGATACAATTATTTGGTTCAGAGCCGGATATTCTGCGTCAGGCGGTGCCTGAGGCGCTGAAAATCTCCGGCGCGGCCATTCTGGATTTGAATATGGGTTGCCCGATGCCCAAAATTGTCAATAACGGCGAGGGTTCCGCGCTGATGAAGCGTCCGGAACTGGCGGCGGAGCTTGTGCGCGCCTGTGTGGAGGCAGCAGGAGACTTTGACGTACCGGTGACGGTCAAGTGCCGCATCGGATGGGAGTCGGAAACCGTCGTGGAGTTTGCCCAGGCAATCGAGGAGGCCGGTGCGGCGGCGCTGTGCGTGCATGGCCGTACCCGGTCACAGATGTATGCAGGCAAGGCCGACTGGGATGCCATCGCCCGGGTTCGGCAGGCGGTAAAGCTACCGCTGATTGCCAACGGCGATGTATCAGAGCCGGAGGATGCGGTGCGTATTCTTGAGGCTACCGGCGCCGATGCGTGTATGATCGGTCGGGCAAGCTTTGGCAATCCCTGGATCTTCGCGCGGGCGGAGGCTGCCCTGCGGGGAGAGGAAATTCCGGCTCTGCCGGATATTCACGGCCGTATGGCTGTGGCACGACGGCACATCGGGCTTGCGGTGGAACGCAAGGGAGAAAAGATCGCGCTTCTGGAAGCGCGGCATCATCTGGCCTGGTATACCAAGGGTCTGCGGGGCGCGGCGGCATTCCGTGCACGCATTTCATCGATGAGTTCCTGGGCGGAATTTGAACGTCTGCTCGATGAACTCACCCGGGCGTATGGGGCATAACAGCCTGCCCCATGAAACGGAGGGACACATGGACGAACTGGTGCGCCGCCTGCAAAAAGGCGACGATGCGGCTTTCGAGGAATTCGTAAGCACATATGAGAAGAAAATATACACCCTTGCTTTGCGGCAGATCGGCAATGCGCAGGATGCCCAGGACATTACGCAGGAGGTGTTTTTGCGGGTTTACCGCAATATCGGCAATTTCCGTGCCGAAAGCAGGCTTTCCACCTGGGTATACCAGATCACGATGAACGCCTGCATTGATGCGTCACGCCGACGTGCACGCCGGGTCGAAGTGACGCCGATGTATACCGATGAGGACGGCGAGGAACAGACGCAGATTGAAATGCCGGACGAGAGCTATGCTCCGGAGAAGGTGTTTGAACAGACCTCGCTGCGGGAGCAGATCAAGGAAGGGCTTTCGCATCTCAGCGAGGAACATCGAAGGATTCTTGTTTTGCGGGACATCAACGGGTTATCCTATACGGAGATCGCCGAGGTTCTGAATCTGTCGGAGGGAACGGTCAAGTCAAGATTATTCCGTGCCAGAGACAGAATGTGTACTTTTTTACGCGCGCACGGGAACATTCCCTCTGCGTCTGCGTCAAAGGAAGCAGAAAGGGGGTAAGCATCGTGCGGGATTGTCATGAATACCGGGAATGGATACAGGCGTTCACAGACGGATTTCTCGGACCCGAAGAAGAACGGGAACTGAGAGCGCACGTCAAGACCTGCGCGGGCTGTACTGCCTATCTCAGGGAAATGGCCGCATACCGAAAAGCGGCGATGGAATTGGCTGAAGAGGTCCCCGAGGGACTTCATGAACGCATTATGGATGCGTACCGGGCTGAAAAGCGCAAACAGCAGCGTCCGGCAGTGATTCGTTTCCTGCGGCGCAATCCGTTTGTGGCCACAGCGGCGGTGTTTGCGTTGGTGATCGGTACGGTTTTTGCAGCGGGTCAGCTGGGCAGCGCAGGTTACGGTGCCGACATGGCATCGGCTGAAACGGTCAAGCGCGGTACCACGGCTGCTGCGGCGTTTGTGCTGAGCAATGTCTATGCTGCCGAAAACGAGACAATGCTGGGTTTCGATGAGACGGTGACCGGAGCAGGCAAGGAAAACCAAAAGGTGTCCGACGATACGGTAACGGCGCCTGCGGCGGGTGCTGTGACGACGGCTGCGGGTATGATGCCGTCCACGACGCGCAAGAGTCCGGCAGCGGACATGGAACGGGCTGCAGAGGTGCTGGCCGATCTGGACGCACAGGCGGATCTGTCGATTCCCGAGGTGGAGGTTGACGGCGTCTACGGCTGGCTGCTGGTGGTGAAAACCGACGGTCTGCCGTCAAAGGTACTGGAGCTGGGTCTGGGTCAGATCATCACGGCAGACGTGGACTATGCGAGCGATCTGGTGACGATCAGTCAGGTGGCGGTGGATCCGGAGGATCTGAAGCCCATCCTTGACAGTGCGCCGGGCTGCGAGTACACGCTCTACACCGATGGTCAGCCCTGGCTGGACGATCAAATTGCCACGGGCCTGGTTATGCTGGTTCTGCCCAACGAATAGGTATGCGCGCCCAGAGGCAGACAGAACAAGTGAATGCAAAAATGCAGAGGCATGCGGGATTTCCCGCGTGCCTCTGCTGCGTTTACGGTTATTTATTGACCCGGAAGCGATAGCGGTGCACGACGGCGCCGAAGGAACCGGTATAGGGGAGATGTTCCCAACCGCGATCAAGGAGCGCGTGGTCTGCCGGAGGCTCTTTGGACTGGTCACCGGGGCAGTCGAGAATCCAGCCGCCTTTTCTGGTGACGCGGATGAGCTCGGCAAGCTCTGCGTCCAGATCATCGCCCACCACGTGACCGGACATAGTCACGTCGAAGGTGTTATCCGGGAAGGGAAGCGCGTCGGCCATGCCGTCGCAGACGCGCATATTGGTGATGCCGCGGAGTTTGATCTGATCGCGCAGATATTCGCGCAGTGTGCCGACGGGCTCGCTGGCGTAGACCTCGGCGGCGACTTTTGCGGCGGCGAAAGCCAGGCGGCCGGAGCCGCTGCCCACGTCCAGTACGCGGCAGCCGTGCAGGTCGGCCAGCTCATGGAGTCTTGCCTCGTCCCAGCCGTAAATGAAGGGACAATGAGTCTGCATGAGCTCAGGGGCTGTGTAGATGACGAAATCCTGAATGCTGTCGAGCACGTAGAGCTCGCTTTCGCGCAGCGTGTCGGAATCCGTGGTCTCCGGAGCTTCACGAATCAGTTCCGCGACCCATTCAGCCCGTTCAGGGCAGCGTTTTTGGAAGTACCGGGCGACTTCAGGGTGATGCCGCAGCGCAGTGGCGAGATGACGGCGGTATGCGGGGTTCAGATCGGCACAGAGCAGGCGAATCTGAAACCGTTCGGTCAGCAGCAGGCAGTCAAAGGAAAAGTCATGGGGATCAATCCAGTCTAAAGACATACAAAATCTCCGTTTATGGTGGGAGGATCAGATGTTTTCGGTCCTCCCGAAAGTAGTGGCAGCGGTATTGATGAGCTTTTTCATGTGATCGCATCCTTTCTGTCAGGTTTAATACAGCATACGAGCTATACAGGTGCAGTATAGCACAAACGGGCAAATCGCGTCAAGGACACAGATGCTTCCCAAAAGAAAACGAGCCGCGGCAGATGCCGCGGCTCGTCGGTTACGTTACTTATGCGCGCAGGGAAGCACCGATCTTCTCAAGACCGGCAATGATGGCGGAGACGGCGCCTTCGGAGTCGGCGTCGGTCAGGGTACGCTCGGGATTGCGGAGCGTGAGCTTATAGGCAACGCTCTTCTTACCGGCGGGAACCTGTTCGCCGCGATAGATGTCGAAGAGCTTCACGGCTTCCAGAAGCTCACCGGCACCGGCGCGGATGCAGTCTTCCAGAGCCGCCGCGGGAGTGGCTTCGTCGCAGACGATGGCCAGGTCACGGGTGGAAGCGGGGAAGCGGGGCAGGGGCTGGTAGAGCACCAGATCAGTGGCGGATTCCATCAGGACAGCCTCGTCGAGCATGGCGATGTAGGCGTCGGTGGGCATATCGAACTCGGCGGCGACCAGAGGATGCACCTGACCGATGGTACCCAGAAGCTTATCGCCGACAAAGACGTCAGCGCAGCGGCCGGGATGGAAGCTGGGATTCTCGCGGTTGGCGGCATAGCGCAGGCCGCGGATCTTCAGGGCAGCGGCGATGCCTTCAACAGCACCCTTGAGGGCGAAGAAGTCGTAACCGGCGCCGTAAGCACCCAGAGTCAGGCAGACGGTCTCGGTGGGAGCCTTATGGGTATCCACGTTGCCGTTATCATCAAGCACGGGGAAGTACAGGGAGCACAGCTCAAAGAGCTTGGCAGCCTCGTTCTTGACGTTGGCGTTGCGGGCCAGAACTTCCAGCATGGAAGGCATGGCGTTGGTACGCATGACGCGCATTTCCTCACTCAGAGGATTGGTGATGACCATGACATTGCGCAGCGGAGAATCAGCGGGCAGGCGGATACGGTCGAAGCACTTCTCGTTGACGAAGGAATAGGTCTGGATCTCGTCGAAGCCAAGACCCGTGCACAGGGTGTGCAGCTCATCCTCGAAGGCCAGCTTCTTGTCGCGCAGATACTCGACAGGACCGGCATAGAGGGTGGTGGGGATCTTGTCATAGCCGTAGAAGCGGGCGATTTCCTCGGCCACGTCGGCAAACTGTTCCACGTCCATACGCCAGGAGGGGACGGTGATGTCGTCGCCGTTGACGATGAAGCCCAGGTTTTCCAGATAATGCACCATGGTCTCGCGGGAGACGTCGATGCCGATGAAGCGGTTGATGCGCTCGGGCTCGAGCTTCAGCACACGGGCGGGCTTATCGGTGGAGTCCACGTCGATGATGCCGTCGCAGACATCACCGGCGCCCAGCAGCTCGACGAGCTGGCAGGCACGTTCCAGAGCGGGCAGGGTGTTGCGGGGATCCAGACCCTTTTCGAAGCGGCCGGAAGCCTCGGTACGCATACCCAGTGCACGGGCGGTCAGACGAACGCCCACGCCCTTGAAGTTGGCGGATTCAAAGACCACGTCACGGGTGGTCTCGGTGATTTCGGAGTTGGCGCCGCCCATAACACCGGCCACGGCCACGGCACGGTTGCCGTCGGCGATGACGAGCATGCTCTCATCGAGCTTACGGGGCTGGTCATCCAGAGTCTCCAGCAGTTCGCCGGCCTTGGCGCGGCGGACGATGATGGACTTATCCTCGAGGCAGGCATAGTCGAAGGCGTGCATGGGCTGGCCGTACTCGAGCATGACGTAGTTGGTGATGTCAACGATATTGTTGATGGGGCGGACGCCCATGGCGCGCAG
The DNA here is from genome assembly GCA_015067675.1 of Oscillospiraceae bacterium. Classification (GTDB taxonomy): domain Bacteria; phylum Bacillota; class Clostridia; order Oscillospirales; family QAMX01; genus SIG502. The sequence continues at coordinate 31,400 of SVMB01000009.1, read as the reverse complement.
GCGCTCACGCATCCACTTGGGGGAGGGCGCAATGCGCACGTTCTTGACCAGGCGGGCAGTGTAGCGGGGGCAGTCCTCGAAGTCCTCGACGGTGACGGAGAGCTGATCGGCGATAGAGCCGGCGCCGCCCTTGACGGTGGCCATTTCGGGCTCATAGTGCTGATCGTAGGTGGCGGCGCTTTCGCGGGCCAGACCGATCACGGACAGGCAGTCGGGACGGTTGGGGGTGATTTCGAAGTCGACGATATGATCATCGAAGCCCAGAACAGTGCGGATATCCTGACCCAGCTCGATACCGGCGTACTCATCGCCATTGAGCAGCAGAATGCCGTGCTCGGGGGCATCGGGGATGTCGTGCTCGGTCAGACCCAGCTCCTGATGGGAGCAGAGCATACCCTGGCTCTCGACGCCGCGCAGCTTACCGGTGTGGATCTCCACGCCGCCGGGGAGCTTGGAGCCGTCCAGCGCAACGGGAACGAGATCGCCGGCGGAGACGTTATTGGCGCCGGTGACGATCTGCAGCTTCTCTTCCTTGCCGATATCGACCTGGCAGATGACGAGCTTAGACGCATCGGGATGGGGATCGACGGACAGCAGGCGGCCGACGACGACGTTTTCGATCTCGGCGCCCAGATAATCCAAAGTCTCGACCTTGGAGCCGGACATGGTCATCGCGGCAATGTAATCATGGGGAGCAGCATCTATCTTGACCAGCTCATTAAGCCAGTTGAGTGAAAGTTTCATCGGGGGTACCTCCTATTAAAACTGCTTCAGGAAACGCACGTCGTTTTCGTAGACCAGGCGCAGGTCATCGATCTTGTGGCGCAGCATAGCGACACGCTCAACGCCCATACCGAAGGCGAAGCCGGAATACTTCTCAGGATCGATGTTGCAGCCGCGCAGAACATTGGGATGAACCATGCCGCAGCCCAGAATCTCGATCCAGCCTTCGCCCTTGCACAGACGGCAGCCCTTACCGCCGCAGGCAAAGCAGGAGACGTCCATCTCGGCGGACGGCTCGGTGAAGGGGAAGTGATGGGGACGGAAGCGCACGCGGGTATCTTCACCGAAGAGACCCTTGGCAAACACGGCCAGAGCGCCCTTCAGGTCAGCCATGGTGACGTTTTCGTCAACCAGCAGGCCCTCGATCTGATGGAACAGGGGAGAGTGGGTGGCGTCGACGGCGTCGGAGCGGTAAACACGGCCGGGAGAGATGACGCGGATGGGGGGCTTACGATGCTCCATGCAGCGGATCTGCACGGAAGAGGTCTGGGTGCGCAGGAGCAGGTCGCTGGAGAAGTAGAAGGTATCCTGCGTATCGCGGGCAGGATGATTGGCGGGGGTATTGAGGGCTTCGAAGTTGTAGTAATCGTACTCAATCTCCGGGCCTTCGATGGTCTCAAAGCCCATGCCTTCGAAGATGGAACGGACTTCGTTGATGGTCAGGGTCAGGGGATGCAGATGGCCCAGGGGAGCGGGCTCGGCGGGAATGGTGACGTCGAGGGTTTCGGCCTCGAGCTTCCTGGCCAGAGCCAGGGTCTCAAGCTCTGTGGAGCGGGCTTCGTAAGCGGCCTCGATGGCAGCGCGGACTTCATTGGCGAGCTGGCCCATGACGGGACGCTCTTCGGCAGAGAGCTTACCCATGCTCTTGAGGATGGCGGTGAGTTCGCCCTTCTTGCCGGAATAGCGGACGCGCAGAGCTTCGAGATCTGCCTTATCGGCGGCATTCTGGATCGCGGCCAACGCTTCGGCGCGGATGTTTTCCAGTTGCTGGCGCATGGTGGATGTTCCTCCTTGAAATTTGGGTTTTTCCCGGACTCGGATGGTCCGATGCGGATCCGGGTACGGCCTGTACCCGGAAAAAGAAGCCCCGCAGTCACCGACTGCGGGACAGTCAATGATTGCGGGGACGATTTCAGATCGCGGTACCACCCCGGTTCCCTGCAGGTCTGCAGGACACCTCATAGCTGCCCGATAACGGCGGAGCTGCCGTCTGCGCCTACGCGGGTGTGCTGTACACACCGTTCAGCGGAGAAACTCACGGGTGAAGATTCATGCTGCCGACGAATGCAGGATGGTTTACAGCCGACGCCCATCCCTCTCTGTGCATTCGAATGCCGGAAGCACTACCTGGAGACTCTTGTCTCACGTTTGCCCGGTCACAGTCTTTAAATTATTCGAGAACTGAATCAGTATAGCACATTTTTTCACAAAATACAAGATGTAATCGGAAATTTATGTGCTTTTTTCTTCGATTATTTCAGTACGCGGCTCAGGAAGCTCTGCAGACGGGGGCTCTGGGGATTATCAAAGAATTCCGCAGGCGTATTTTGTTCCACGAGCTTACCGTGATCCATAAACAGGCAGCGGGTACCCACTTCACGGGCAAAGCCCATCTCATGGGTAACGACGACCATGGTCATGTTATCGTGCGCCAGGTCCTTCATGACTTCCAGCACTTCGCCGACCATTTCGGGGTCAAGCGCGGAGGTGGGCTCGTCAAAGAGCATGACCTCAGGCTTCATGCACAGTGCACGCACGATGGCGATACGCTGTTTCTGACCGCCGGAAAGCTGGGAGGGATAAGCGTTTGCGCGGTCATCCAGACCGACGCGCCGGAGCAGGCGCATGGCCTCTTCTTCGGCTTCCTCACGGGACTTCTTCTGCAGCTTTGTGGGGCCGAGGGTGAGGTTTTTGAGGATCGTCATATGGGGGAAGAGGTTAAAGAGCTGGAAAACCATGCCCATTTTCTGACGATGCAGGTTCAGATCGGTCTTGGGATCGGTGATATCCACGCCTTCCACGAAAACCTGACCGGAGGTGGGAACTTCCAGCAGATTCAGGCAGCGCAGGAAGGTGGACTTACCGGAACCGGAGGGGCCGACAACCACGACGACTTCGCCGCGATTGATGGTGGTGGAAACGCCGTCGAGGGCATTGAGAGAACCAAAGGACTTGACGAGATTTTCAACGCGGATGATTTCCTGAGTATTAGTGGTCACTGTTTCTCAGCCTCCTCTCAAGCTTGCCGACGAGCCAGGTGAAGAACATGACCAGCACCAGGTAGATCAGCGCGACCGCGATAAGCGGCATGAAGGGGGAATATGTACGGCCGATGATGATGTAAGCGCCCTTGGTGATATCCTGCATGGCGATGTAACCGCAGACAGAAGTCTCCTTGAGCAGGACGATGAACTCATTGGCCAGAGCGGGCAGAACGTTCTTGAACGCCTGGGGAATGATGACATACCACATGGTCTGGACGTAGTTGAAGCCCAGGGAGCGGCCGGCTTCGAACTGGCCGTTGTCGATGGACATGATGCCGGAACGTACGATTTCGGCAACGTATGCGCCGGAGTTGACGCCGAAGGCGATGACGCCGACGAGGAGCTTATTATTGGAAGAAGCGAGGATAACGTAGTAGATGATGAGGAGCTGAACGATGACGGGGGTACCGCGGATGACGGTCAGGTAGACCTTACAGACAGCGTTGAAGAAGCCGAGGATCTTACGGCCGATGCCGCCGCGGTTATCGTCACGGAGCTTATCATGGGAAGAGCGGACGATGGCGACCACAACACCCAGGATAATGCCCAGGATCGTGGACAGCAGCGTCAGGGAAAGGGTGGTGCCCAGACCGCTGGTGAGATACTGCCAGCGATTCTCAGCGACAAAGTTGAGAATAAAGTCGGCTTTCAGACCGGCAAACCAGGCAGAAATTTGATCGAACAATCCGATTCCTCCTTGTCAAATGATAAAAAGTACGGGGCGGGCACAACCCGCCCCGTACGGAGAAAATTGCTTAGTTAGCGGAGATGTACTTGTCGATGATATTCTGAACGGTACCGTCGGCGATGAGCTCCTTCAGAGCGCCGTCGACCTTATCGCGCAGGGCGGAATTGTTCTTGGCAAAGCAGATGGCGTAGTCCTCAATGGCATACTCGGTGTCGAGGATGACCAGGCCTTCATTGGCGGCGACGAAAGCCTTGGCAGGCTCGTTGTCGATGATGACGCAGTCGATCTTACCGGTGATCAGGGACTGAACGGCATCGGCGCCCTTGTTGTAGCGCTCGATGGTGCCGTAACCGGCCTCTTCGATATCGCCGGAGGCGTAGATGTCACCGGTGGTGCTCTCCTGAACGCCGACCTTCCAGGCGCTGCCCTCAACAAAGAGGTCATCGACGGTGGTGATGGGGGAGCCTTCGGGAACGATAACAACCTGGATACCGGTGGCGTAGGAGGTGGAGAAGTCAACGCTCTGCAGACGCTCCTCGCTGACGGTCATACCGGCCATACCCATGTCAGCCTTACCGGACTGGACAGCAGACAGGATAGCGGTGAAGTCCATATCTTCGATGACGAGCTCAAGGCCCAGCTTCTCGGCGATGGCAGCAGCGATCTCGGCGTCGATACCGACGATCTTGCCGTCTTCATGGAACTCATAGGGCGGGAACTCGGCGTTGGTGGCCATGGTCAGGGTTTTCTTGCTTGCGCCGCCGCAGGCAGCCAGGGTCAGGAGCATAGCGAGGGCGAGAACGACGATGAGTGCTCTCTTCAGGGTTTTCATGTGGATTCCTCCGTATAAAAATAATAATTAACGGTACAAGTATACACCATTTTATCCGAAATGGCAAGGGTTCGACCGGATTTGTACCGTGGATAAGTTGCTGAATTTACGGGGAAAAAGTGATGGATTGTATGTGGGTTTGTACAGTGCGGGAAAAAAGTCATGTGAAACAGCGGCTGAAAGTTTTGGTGCATAGAAAAAACCGCCGCAGTATTTGCGGCGGTTTGAATGCAAAAAGATTAGTCCAGAATGCGGCGGGCGCCGACGTAACGGCTGACGTAATAGGATTCATCCATGCTGCTGACTTTGACGACATCGCCGGGAGAGGTGGAATGGATGAACTGATTGTCGCCGACGTAGATGCCGACATGACCGACAGCGTAGCCGGAACGGGAGAAGAAGACCAGATCGCCGGGCAGCAGATCTTCGGTCATGATCTTTTCACCGTTGTTGATCTGCGCAGAAGAGGAACGGTTGAGAGAATAACCGAAATGCTTGAACACATACTGGGTAAAGCCGGAGCAGTCAAAACCCTTGGGGGTATTGCCGCCGTACTTATAGGGCGTGCCCAGGAACTTCATGGCGTAATTGATGATGTCCTGACGCTCCTGAGAAGAGCTGCTCACGGTGGCGGAAGCCACGATCTCGGAAGCCTTGCCGGAGACTTCCTTGGTCTCTTCGGGAAGGTCATCGGTGATCTCGGGGTCGAGAGCCGTGGGATCGTTTTCGGCGTAGTATGTAATGGGTGCGTTGACCTTGAGATAATCAGCAGAAACGTAGCCCACCGTGTCGGTATACTTGATATAATACCAGCCGTCGGAATATCCAAGAATGCTGACCATGGTGCCGTTAAGGAGACGGGTCAGGCATTTGGATGAGGTAGTGGGCTGTTCACGAACCTTGAGGCAGGAAGCATCGACGATGCCGAAGCTGATCTGCATGGTCAGGTTCTTTTCGCCTAGATCCACATAGTCGGCAAACACGAAAGCAGTGTCGCCCTTATAGTTGATGGCATACCAGCCGCCGAAACGACCGGTGATGTCCAGGACGTCATCGCTTCTGACTTTACCGACGATTTTGGAGTCGGTGGAGGTTTCGCTGCGGACGTTGAGTACCTGCGTATCAACAGTGCCGTCCACGGCCAGTGCGCCGAAAGCAAAACAGGCGCAGCCCAGAATGCCGAGAGTGAATGTGCGAAGACCCTTACGGATCCGGCTGGTTTGCAGTTTCATCTGTAATCTCCTTAAAACAGATCGGGGAACCTGGAAATATTACTCGCCGGAAGACAGCGCACGCTCAAGCCAGACAGAGCCGATATCCAGAGCGTCATAAATACCGCGCTTTTCGCCGGACTTGACAATGATGTCCTGCGGCGGGGTGTCGGGAGAGGTTCTCATCAGAGAGACCAGAACCTTGGATGCGATATCGCATTCGCCGGCCTTGCGGGTTTCTAGAATCCGCATCATCACGATGTAGGGATCACGCATATCGCCGTAGTAGAGTTCCTTATCCTGCCGCATCAGCGGGCGGCCGCGATATACCATGTAATCCGCATTCTTCTTGTTGGGAACTGCCATAGTGTTTCCTCCGAAATCCAACCGGGCACAAAGATAGTGAGACTTTGTAACCGGTTTGTAATTATGATACCATAGTGTAACCGTTTTGTAAACGTTTAAATGCACAAAAATCAAGCGCATTCCTTGTGCATTTAAGCTAAAGTTGGCACTGTAAAATGACAATCCGTGCCCGAAGCCTGGGAAATTTTGCCGAAATGAGGCGAAAGCTGTAACCAGGGAAAAATCCGCCTGCCGCAGGGCAGGCGGATCACATCTAATTCTGTATCAGGTACGCAGATAGTTACGCACAAGCTCCTGCAGAAGCTCATCACGGTCAATGCGGCGGATCAGCGCACGGGCATTGCGGTGATTGGTGATATAAGTGGGATCCTCGCTGAGCAGATACCCGACGATCTGATTGACGGGATCATATCCCTTTTCACGGAGTGCTGCATAAACGGTCAGCAGAATATCCTTCATTTCCTGCTCACGGTCCTGATTCAGCTTAAACTTAATGGTACTGTCCATCGTGTGCTCCCACCTTTCCGAAAGTACTTGTTATACATCTTCTATTTTATAACAGACGTCGGATTTTGTAAAGGGGTATTGCAAAAATATTCGCGGGATTTCGATGGAAATTTCAGAGTGTAAATGCAGCAAAGTCCTCTTCAACCTCGGCACGGGCGTCGGCGGGGGTAAATTCGACGGTTTTAACCAGTGTTTCGAAGCTGGCATCGGGGTTTTGCTGGAGTAGGTTTAGCAGGCCGGTGAAGTCGCGCACCACTTCACGGGGCGTGAGCATCACATCCGCGCCCATGCGTGAGGCAGCATCGGTGACAAAGGCAACCAGCTGGGGGTCGCTGACGGGAGGAGTCCAGTCGTAGCGCTGGGCATGGAGGGTACGCACGCGCTGGAGAAGCGCCAGCAGCTCCTCGGGGGTCAGCGGCTGCAGGGTCAGCACGGGACCTGCATAATCCTGAATGCCGCCTTCGGCGAAGCGGTTGGCGCGCAGGCGGGAGCGCAGCGCCTCATAGCTGTAGAGACCGCGGCGGGTATCCTCGACGAACTGGGGGGTGCCGCCGAAGAAGAAGGCAAGGTGGGAAAGGCGGCCCTGCGTCGCGTCGTTGAACATATTGAGCAGTTTTTCGTAATTGGACTCGCGTGCCACGCTCTGCACGATCTTATAGAGGTTGACCGCTTCGTCGATGAGGACGATAAGACCCTTCTGACCGGTTTCCACCATCAGCGCGGAAAGCAGCTTCAGATAATCATACCAGCTTTCGTCGGTGATGATGTCGGAGACGGGCAGTTCTTTTCTGGCTTCGGTCTTGGTGGGATATTCGCCGCGCAGCCAGCGAAGTGCTGCCTGCTTGAGCACATCGTCACCGCCTGCCATGCCGCGGTAGAACGCGGTGACGGCAGCTGCGAAGTCGAAGCCGTGAACCATGCCGGAAAAACGGTTGACGGCCTCAAGAATTGCCACTTCAACGGCCTGCGCAAGCTCGGGAGAGCCGGGAGCATAGCCGTGTTCCTTTGCCTGAGCAACCTGCAGAGCGGCTACCCAGCGGGTCAGGATGACCGGCAGACCGCCGCCGTCGGGAGCGGCTTTACAGGAGAGATTACGGGTGAGTTCACGATAAGTGGCGAGCCCCTGACCCTTGGCACCGGTGAGTCGGCGTTCGGGGGAAAGGTCACAGTCAGCCACGGCGAAGCCGCGTTCCAGCGCGTGTCCCCGCAGAAGCTGCAGCAGAAAACTCTTACCGCTGCCGTATCGACCGGTGATCAGCCGGAAGGCGCTGCCGCCGTCCTCGACGGTCTGCAGATCCTCCAGCATTGCCGCGATTTCGCGGGTGCGGCCGATGGCGATATATTCCAGTCCCGTACGCGGCACAACACCGGCGGACAGCGAACTCAGTACCGCCGTACAGATGCGGCGGGGAACGGTGATATTGGCAGCCATTTCAGTTCATCCTTTCCAGAAGGCACGGAGCGTAATCTTCATAAACGCGCAGGGTGGCGCTGTCGATGAGCAGATCTCCCAGATATTCGTCAGCGAGGACGTTGATTTCCTCGGCGACGGCGTCGGGAAATGTCATTTCGGCGGTACAGAGAGTACCGGCCAGGGTGGCATCCTCGTCCAGCAGCGCCTGCAGAACCTGCATTTGCAGAGGCGTGAGCGCCTGCAGCAGTGCAGCGTAAGGATCATCGTCATCGGCAGCGTCAGGGAGCTGTTCAGGCGTTGTATCCTCTATAACTGGGGCGGGTATGGGTTCTGCGGGAACGGCGTCGGGGATGACAGGTGTCGGTTCGGGGGCGGTGGGATCAGGGGCTGCCGGGACTGCATCGGCTGCATCTTCGTCGGGCAGGTTTCCCAGGGCTTCCAGAAGCCGTCGGGTGTTTTCCCAGGAGGCATCTTCCAGTGCGCGGGCGCGGTCCAGATCGATGCGGATGGGTTCACGGGGAGCCGTGGGAGCGGCAGGAGCCGAAGCGTGCTCCTGAGATTTGGGAAGCGGCGTGGATTGAAGATTGAGCGCCCGGGCGATGGCATCTTCCAGTCCCGCGGGCATTTTGGTACAGCGAAGCCTGCCGGGGAAACGCTGGCTCTTTCGCAGCAGGTTTTCCGTATGCCGCAGGATATTGGCAAGCCATTCCCGGAACTGTTCATTCTGAGCGTAAGGCAGATAGGTCAGCTTCACGCGGCGTCCGGCAAACTGGCTGCAGACGGCGCCGCGAAACGTTTCCCACTGTATGGAACGAAGCGGAGGTTTGAAGAAATCGAACACGCCGCGCTCTTCCGTTTGCTGCAGATGCGCTTCGGCGGTGAGTAAAGCGGTACGCACGGCTTGTGCGGCCAACTCTTCGCGGCCTGCGATGAAGCGGCTTTTATCCATGGCATAGCCGGACAGGGTGGACAGCACCGGCAGCGACAGTGTATGCAGGCCTTCCTGCATACGGCGGTTGCAGAACAGCTCCACCAGATGGGTCTGGCCATCGATGGGGAAGGGAATGCGCTCATGGAGCGCGTCGAAATCCGTGCCGAGGGAGTTGACCAGCATATAATCCACGCACCAGGTGGGCATAACGCGGTCAAGATAGGGGAACGCTTCTCGATAGGATTCCCACAGGCGCACAAGCCGTTCCAGTGCCTCGGGAGGCTCGGCAACGGTGTTGTTAATCAGCTCATAGATAGCGACGAAGATATAGGCAAGATCCGTTTTCAGGATATTACCGTCGAGAAACTGGCCTCGCCAGTAAAAATACCAGGATTTCTGGGCACGATTCATCGAGGAATAGGTGGGCCAGTAGCAGGTAAAGGACTGAGGAGATGCCGCGGAACCGCGCAGGTCTTTAAGTGTCCGGGCTTCGTTGAAGAAGAATGCGTATTTGCTGGACTGCTGACGGGATGCGGCAAAGAGCTCGGCACTGACAAGCGTGGGCGCGGGCAGCTCAATTCTACGTTCGATGGTAGGCACAAACGCCGGTTCTCCGGAAAGCTGGAAATCCCGGAATGTCTCCGAAACCTCAGGAGAAGCGGCGGTATCTGCGGATACCGGACGTTCGGGGCGCAGCGGCATCGTCGGCGTCGGATCGGTACGCAGCGGCATACCGCGGCCCAGTGCGCGCAGCGCGGTGACGCCGTCTCCTTCGAAAAAGACGCCCATGCGGTCGCAGATACGGCCGAGGATGCGCAGCGGATTGCCGGAAAGTGTCTGCCAGTCCTCTGAAAGCTGGGGAATCTCCCGGATCTGCGCCATGGAGGCGCGGTAGAGAGTTTCGCCGCCGAGAACGTATTCATCCAACCCGGAAAGTCCGCGCAGTTGGCTGCGGGGAAAAGCCCACCGGGCGCGTACCTGTGCGCTGCCGTCTGATTGCAGGGAGCCTACCTCGATGCGTACCGGCGGATGATCGGAGAGCGTCAGGGCGCAGGTAAGGCGAATGCCTTCACGGACAAGCTTTGGCAGGATCACCCGTAGAACGATTTTGAAGCTGCGGGGGGAGATGCAGCGATGCTGCCAGAGGAAGGGATCGATCAGCGAAAAGGAGGAAACGGTGAAGTGTTCATCGCTTCCTTCAAAGCGAAATCGTCCGCGGCCTTCATACAGCGGTATTTCATCGGAACCGGCAAGAGAAGCTTCCATGACCAGCTCGTCCTGTTCAAAACCGAAGTGAACAGCGAAGCCGTCGGGCGGTGCTGCACTGCGGGAGGCGGCGCCGGAGCGGGGCGGAATGGGAATATCACGATAAATCGGGGACATACGCACGGCCTCCTTTCGGCATTACTCTGCATTTTCCGGTATCATCTCATTATAACAGGAATAAAAGTCTTTGACAAGCATTTCAGGTCGATTTTTTGACGGAAGCGGTCCTGCAGCTTTCATTTGACAGCGCTGTTTGCGCCTGTTATACTGTATACATACCGCTGTAGGGATGGTTTTGCATCCTGAAATAAGGAGGAACCGAATTTGGAACATATGAACATGGGCCGCTGGCTCAAAGGTGTCGCTATTGCTACCGGTATCATCGGTGCACTGGGCTTTTTCGTGGTTCTGCCGGTCTATTCGCAGATCATCTGCCGCAGAGTACCGGAGTTTGCACCGGCGGCGCTGCCGTGGCTGATCTTTTTCTGGGTGATGGCTGTTCCGTGCTATCTGGCGCTGTATCAGTTCTGGCGCATCTGCTGTGAAATCGGCCGGGACAACTCCTTTTGTGTGGAAAATGTGCGTGCGCTGCGGCGAATTGCGGCGCTGGCACTGGTGGACTGCGGAATCTGTCTGGCGGGCAACGTGCTGTTTACTGTGCTGGGCTACAGCACGGCATTTGTGTTTCTGCTCTTCCTGCTCATCGTCTTTATCGGCGCGGTGATTGCCGTCATGTGCGAGGCGCTGGCGCGGCTTGTGGACAATGCAAGCCGGATGAAGGCGGAAAACGATCTGACGATCTGAGGTGAGCGGGATATGATCAATGTAACACTGGATGTGATGCTTGCCCGCCGGAAGATGAGCGTTACGGAACTGTCTGAACGGGTGGGCATTACGATGGCAAACCTTTCGATTCTCAAAAACGGCAAGGCACGTGCGGTACGGCTTGAGACACTGGAGCGCATCTGTCAGGCGCTGCAGTGTCAGCCGGGAGATCTGCTGGAATGGATCCCGGACGAAGAGGATCAGGCAGAAAAATAACCCGGCGGCATATCTGTGGTGAAAATGCAATGTTTTTTGCAAAAGAACTCCGATTGCTGATGAAAAAAGCCTATCAATTTCACGGCAGATATGGTTTAATAGTGACAGCGGCAGCTGCTATCTGCCGGAAAACTAACCGCTGACAGGAGGAACCGTCCATGCTGCGCATCCATCATCCGCCTGTAAAAGAGGCCACCGGACGCGATTTCTACAATATGAGCCTCAACGGCGTGCAGACCGAACCCTGGTTCTGCCGCGTATCCTCGCTTCCTTATAATACCGTCTGGCCTGGTTGTCAGAGACCGGTGCATCAGACGGAAACCGCGTCTTTCTTAAGCTTTGAGATGGACGAGCCGGTGACGCTTGAGCTGTCCCTCTGGAAGAATGTGGAGGAAGCGGTGGTACGTCCGCTGTCCCGCAATGTCAAGTCGCAGGTGAGCACAGACCTGCGCACCGTACATGTGACCATTACGGAATGCGGACACTATACCCTTGAGATCAACGGCCCGCACAATGCGCTGCACATCTTTGCCAATCCCGTCTCCGACTTCGGCGTGGACAAGGCGGATCCCAATGTCCTCTACTATGCCCCGGGTGTGCATGATGTGGGAACCCTGGAGCTGCAGGACAATCAGACGCTGTTTGTGGACGGCGGCGCCGTGCTCTACGGCTCGGTGCAGGTATTTCACAAAAAGAACGTGCGTATCGTCGGCTACGGCGTCATCGACGGCAGCCGCGAGGAGCGCACCGACGATACGCAGCTCATCACGTGGGGTGTTGATTATCCCGGGATTGATCTGCGGCAGGAGGATACCCTGCGTGCGCATATAAAGGAAAACCATACGCTCGACGGCTGTGTGCGTCTGTACTCCTGCGCGGATTGTGAGATTGCGGGCATTGTTACCCGCGACAGTGCTTCATGGGCTCTTCTGTTTGCCAACTGCGAACGTCTGGAGTGCCGGCAGGTCAAAACCATCGGTATGTGGCGCTACAATTCAGACGGTATTGACCTGGTGAACTGCCGTTACATCCGCGTTGCCGACTGCTTCCTGCGCAATTTTGACGACTGTATGGTTATCAAGGGCATCAAGGGATGGGATTGGGTTAACCAGCATCACATCACCGTCACCGGCTGCACGATCTGGGGTGACTGGGGCAGCTGCCTTGAGATCGGCGCCGAGACTTGTGCCGATGAGTACCACGACATCCTCTGGGAGAACTGCGACATCATTCATGCGGTACATGTGTTCATGCGCATACAAAACACCGACCGCGCGTGGGTTCACGACATGGTCGTGCGGGATATCCGCTGTGAGTACAGCAGGTACGATTTGATGCCGGTCTATCAGTACGACATGAAGGCTCCCTATCCTGCCTGGGACACGCCCTGGCAGCCGACGCTGTTCCATTCGCCGATCAATGACGGCCCGTACTCGAATGACCATATTCTGGGTAAGACGAGCGGCGTTCGCATCGAAAACATTCAGATATTTACCGATTACGATATGCCGGCACCGAAATGCCGGTTCGTGGGTGTGGATGCTGAGCACAGTTGTACGGATATCGTAATTGAAAACGTCAGCCTCAACGGTCGGCGGCTGGGTGCTGAAGCGATCGACCTGGAACTGGGCGAGTTTGATGAAGTGACAGTAAAATAACCGGTTCAGGCCGCGCTCATACAGATGAGCGCGGCCTGATATGCCTTGAATGGAGAAATATCTGTGAGAGAAGAAAATTTTCGGTACCTTCCGGAAGCGGTTCTGGGAAGCAGTGGTAACGGAACCAAAGAACGCCGGGAAGAACCTGCCGTAATTGCGGACAGCCCCTGTCCCTGCTGCGGAGAGATCACAATCCCCAACGGCGGGGATGCGCTGGCGTATATCTGTCCGGTATGCCTGTGGGAGATTGATCTGTTTATCTCCTCCGAGGATGAGCAAAGTGACCAGAATCACGGGCTGACACTTCGTCAGGCGCGGGAGAATTACGCGGCCTGTGGTGCGGTTTTGCCGGAGCTTGCAAAATACAGCAGCCGCAGGATGTAAATTCAGTCTTGTCAGAAGGGGGAAAATCCTGTATACTCGGAAGCGGACGGAAATTGTTCCGATTCAGAAGAAAGGAATTGAAGTTATGAGCGGTATCAAGCTGCCCCCTGAGGGTATATTTGTCGGTTCCGGTGTATATCCCACCGATACGGATACGCTGATGTGTACGATGCTGGGCCATTACGCCTGGCAGTGCCAGTATTTTGGCCCCATGGATATGATCGATAAGATCATTGAGGACAATCAGGGCAATGTGGCGCAGGTCTGGGGCTACGCCCGCGGCTTTTCGCCCCGGCTCATCGCCGAGTGGTTTTACGCTCTCGACGAGATCGGCGTGAAGATCCCCGCGCCCGACTGGGAAAATTGCAAGAACCTGATCCAGTCGGAATATGCCGACGTGTTTGAACAGTACAAGGATCGCTTCGGTGCGGGCCTTGAGCGCTTTGTGCGTGAGGCAAAAAAGCGCGGCCTCTACACCACTTTCCTGTATACCTCCGGCGAAACGCCCTGGGTGCGCAAGATGGCGGAGACCGGCGGCGATCACTATCTGGGCTACGACTTCGGTGAGCGCTACAACATCGGTCTCAACGATGCAAAGGAAATCCTCGCGGAAGCCGGTGAGCTGACGCTGGGTGCGCTTGCCCGCCGTCTGATGCGCAAGGTACGTGAACACGTGGACGAGCGTCACGAGGCCGGTTGGGGCTATGTAATGGCCACCAGTGCCAACTTTTCTCTGGACTATGAGGTTCTTGGCGGTGCCGAAATCCCTGTGGTGGAAGATTTCGCCTTCCCGAGCCTGAATCTGGCCAGCGGCTACTCCCGCGGACTGTACCGTCAGCACAACCTGCCCATGTGGGGCTCTCATCTTGCCCACGAGCACTATGCCTGGCAGGCCAACAGCGATTCCCATCGCTGGGACATGCTGCGCGCGTCGCTTTACATGAAGTACATGGCCGGCAGCAAGATGATCATCAACGAATCGGGCAACTGGTTTGTGGAGCATACCCTTGCACCGGACTCCCCGAAGCTGAACGTTCCCCAGTCGGCCCGGGATGAGTTCGGCATTATGGGCTGGGGTGAGATCAAGAAGGTTCTGGCCGAGGATCCGGCGCGCTTTAAGCCCTATCTGGAAGAAGCTCGACCCTATTTTGCCGATCTTGACTACAATTCCCCCATCTGCCGCAAGTATCGCCAGATTATCTCCGATTTCTGGGATTACGTCAAGGCAAACGGTACTCCCGAGGGTCAGCCCGAGGCGACTGTGGCGCTGGTAAAGGGCAACTGCGACCTGACCAGCTCCCGCTACAACCACAACTATGCCCTGTGCGGCCTCTACGACATCGCCTGCAAGAATCCTGCCTGGTTCCAGGGCACGCCTGAGCGCGGCTGGAAGCTGGCCCGCGAGGTGTTCTTCCCCGAAGTACCGGTGCTGGGTGATTACGTCAACATCCATATGTCCGGTACGCCCTACGGTCAGACCGACGTGATCTCCTTTGCAGAAGATCGTGTTGATGCGCAGTTCCTGGCCAAGCAGTACAAGGCGCTGATCTTCACCGGCTGGAACACGAGCTCTGAAAAGCAGTATCAGATCCTGAAGGACTACGTGGCTGCCGGCGGTACACTGGTGATCTCCGTGCCGCAGCTTGCCAAGAATGAGACCCGCAGTCTGGACGTGAGTGTGGACGAGCTGGTCAACGGCGGCGACTGGACCGAGCTGTGCGGCGTGAAGGTCAAGGGCCGCGGCGGGCATATCTACTGGGCGACGGTGCCGCAGGGCTCCGATGCGCTGGGCGTGGAATTCCCCAGACGTTTCGGCGTACTGGGTGTGCCGCTGGGTGACATTGAGATCGTGGATCCGGAGATTGAGATTCTGGCGGTGGATGACGAGGTGGCGAATCCTGTGGTGCTCAGCCACAAGTTCGGCAAGGGTAAGTGCATCCTCATCAACACCTGGACTTATCCGGGTGCGCTGGATCAGGACGAGGGTCCGGGCAGCGTGATGGGTTCTGCCGGTCTTTACGGCGTGGTCTGCCGCGCGGTTGCCAATGCAAACCGCGGACACGTCTGGATCACCGACGACAAGAAGGTGCCCGGCAAGGAATGCCGCTACATCTGCTATTCCTACTTCCCCGAGGCGGGCAAGATCTGCCTGTTCAACATCGACTTCGAAAACGAGCGCAGCTTCTGGCTGCATGGCTTTGGTCTGCATGAGCGCATTACGCTGCAGCCCGGCGAGTTCCGGATGATGGACGCGCCGAAGACCATGTAACAACAGCATATAAATGAAAGGCGGCCGCCGCAAACACCAGGTTTTGCGGCGGCCGCTTTGTGCTTTGAATATAGGTTCGTGATTATTCGTGAAGGGCAGCTTCTGCCAGTGCGAGCTGAATCGGGCCAAAGCCGTGCTGGTCGTCGGTGACCGGCATATGCTGTGTATAGGCGCGCAGGGTGCCCTTGAGTCGGTCACGGCCGGGAGTACGGCAGCCGGGACAGACGTTTTTGATGCACTTATCTTCCGTGATGAACCAGCGGCACATTCCTTCGATGCCCTCTTCAAAGGGTTCCTTGAAGCCGAGGTTGAGCATCTTCATGCGCAGTCCGACGCCGTAACCGTACAGAATCAGGCCGGTTCCGGAGGCTTCTTCGTAGGAGTTGAGGTCGGTGATTTCCTGGCACCAGAGACCGCGGCGGGTCTGATACTTGAGCAGTGCAAAGGAGTGACGACCGAAGTAATCGCAGACGCGCAGATACTCGGGATGATCCTGGGGCAGATACTGTACAAGCTCTGCCAGCGGGAAGTAACCCCAGCCGTTGCCGCGGCCCCAGTGATCCTCGGTGATGACGCCCTGGGCGATCTCTCCCTTGGTCTGATGCAGCAGGCCGTTGGCGGGATCAAGGAAGATATCGTACATCTTCAGGGTCTGGAAAATCGCTTCGTCAATCCAGGCAGGCTCGTTGAGTGCAAGACCGGCGTAGAGCAGATAGGGGGTGACGGCGGTGGCAACGTCAATCCAGATAAGCTCGCGGGGATTGACAAAGGGGCTCTTGAGCACGCCGTCACGGTCGCGGGGCGCGGTCATGAACTCCTCGGCGTACTCACGCACGAGAGCCTTCGTACGGTCGTCGGTCATGTAACCCTTGAAGAGTGCGTAGGCGCGGGCGTTGCCGCCGATGAGGTAGCTGGGGAAATTATAGCGGGGATGCTCGATTCCTTCGGGGAACTTTTCGAGCATGGCGACGATTTTTTCAATATAGGCGGTGTCGCCCGTGACCTCGGCGGTCTTGAGGGCACCGAGCATGGAGAGAATGCCGTAGTAATGCTTGATTACCGGAACTTTAGCCTCATAATGGGCAAATACGTCCTTGGAAAGCTGAACTTTTTCCTGAGAAGTCATGTTGATTCCTCCTGAACAGTGTGGATTTAGTCTAAAGAATAGGTACGCTCACCGACACCGGAGCGGCGGACGGTGAAGGAGTCGGAAGCCAGGCGCAGATCGATGTAGTTTTCGTGATCGGGCGCCTCGATGCGGATAAAGCCGTCCTCTTTTTCACGGACATGGTAGCCGCGGATGGCTTTGGAATCGGAAACGGCGATGGTATGGATGCGCAGATGCTCGCGGGCATACTTGGGGCAGCGCCAGTTATAGATGAGTGCGGAACCTTCACGGCCCTGACCTGCCTGATTGGCCAGCGGGTGGTAGAAATCATGGACATAACCCCAGTCGAAATTGAGCTCGGAGGGGATAAGCTCACCGTCTGCCCAGGATGCGGCCTCAAAAAGCTTGATGGCACGACCGTGGCGGCGGAACACCAGTCGGTGATCGTTATAAACGTGGGCGTCGAGTTTGCCGTCGCGGTTATTGAGGGCAAAATGGGACCACAGAGACACGGGTTCGTCGGAGGTGACCACGTCGGCGACGAAGATCATATCCGGCAGCGTCCAGATCCAGATGCGCAGGGCACGACGGATAGGTTCGCCATAGAGCGCGGCGGCGTCGGAGACGATGACGCGGGTATCGCCGAAGGTCTCGTTGATGAGCAGGCGGTTCATGGGTTCTGCGGGCTGATACAGGGAACCGCGAACCAGCTGCTGGGCGATCATACTGCCCTGGGGCGGCATATTCCCGTGGCCTTTGACAGGAGCTTCACTGAAAGCCTCGATGGAGATCGTGTTATGAGCAAGTTCTGCCTTGGATGCGGCCTGCGTATGCAGGCGGTAGCAGCAATGGCCGGGGTCGATGAGCATGCGCTCGCCGTCAACGATGAGCTGGAAGCTGTTCTGGTCATGATGACGATGTGCGGTGGTGTTATAAGGATCGTATCCGGCAGAGAGCGCGATGGTGGTCCGGGGCTGTTCCCAGCGGTCGCGGGCGATGATATGGCCGCAGGCAAAACGGCGGTCAAGCGGCAGGGAAAGCTCGGCCGGAGACTTTGGAGCGGTCATATCCGGTTCCATGAGCACGGTGAGATAACCGTACTGGTTAAAGAAGCCGAAGGTGGCAAGCTCATCGGGGCCGATTTCCGGCTCTGAGTAGGTTTCGGCAAAGAGCCAGGAGGCAAGCGCTGCTTCCGTGGGGAAAGAATCCTTCATACGCACGGCAACCTGCGCCAGCACGTCGCCGGAGGGACGGAACGCGGCGGCGGAGTCACCGAAGTTGATGGTGCGGGGCGCCGTACCGCCAATGCTCGGCAGCTCTTTCTGATAGAGGTAGCTGTAGGCATACCACTGCATGAGACGGGTGTAGCAGTCGAGGGTGAGCTCATCCTGCGGGATGTGGCCGGAACGCAGCAGGAGTTCGTTGAGGTGGCTCTGGGCGATGGAAGCGTAGTTTGAATACTGGACGCTTTCAGCGTAGGAGTCGATGTTGTACATCTGCGCGGTGACTTTGGAAAGCCGATGGGCATCTGCGATGGCTTCGCGGTCTCCGAGGACGACGGCGGCGGTGGCGTAGCCGTTCAAAAGTACGGCATGCCAGTTCATAACGGCTTTTTTATTGTCGATGTAATGGGCGTAGCGCATGCACAGCGGCAGACCCTTTTCACGCAGTGCGGTGAGGATTTCGGCCTGCTCATCGGCAGTGAAGAGCGCACGGGCGTTTTCGTAGGCCTCGCAGACAGCGATGGTGATGTGGGCACTTTCCAGTGCACCGGTGGGCTCGGCATACTGGCGGTTACGGTACCAGGGACCGATCCAGGCATCGATGTCCAGACGGACGGTGTCCATGGTACGGTTATGAATCCACTGGCCCAGGGCTTCACCGCCTTCCATTGCCCAGACAAAGGCTGCATCCGCCATGCGTTCCCAGCACAGATGATACCACTCCTGGGTGTCACCGGACTGAACCCAGGTGTCCTCGGCGGTATTACGCAGGGTACGCGCACGCAGTGCGGCGTAAAGTCTGGCCTGACGGGAACCGGGAGCGGCGTTTTTCAGGCGGGAGAGCTCTGCTTCGGTATAAAAAAGGCTCATGATTTGTCCTTTCTTTGGATATCCGAACGGGATCGGATTTCAGCTTACTTGGTGGCAGGAACGGTGGCGGCAGACTCGAAGTCCACAGAGTGGATGACCATACGGGGATGGTTGAGAGTGAACTCGATGACGTCCACCACATCGTCGGCGCTGAGGAACTTGGAGCGGTCGACCTGACGGGTTCCCCAGAAGGGCGTATCGGCGCCGCCGGGATTGAGGGTGGTAACGCGGATGTTGCGCTGGGCAAGCTGGATCTGCATGGCAGAGGCCATCATGTTGAGGGCGCTCTTGGCGGTGCAGTAGAGAGGCGCATTGCCGTTGGCGCGGCGGGCTGCCATGCTGCCGACGTTGATGATGAGGCCGCCCTCTTCATAGGCGTGCAGGGCATAGTGCTTGGAGGCAAAGAGGGTACCCTTAACGTTGACGTCGATCATGCGGTCGAAGTCCTCTTCGGTGACGGTTTCCATCTTGGTGGGGATGGAGAGGCCGGCGAGGTTGACGAGGGCGTCGAAATTGCCGAGCTCGGCAGCAGCGGAATCAAAGAAAGCCTTGACGGCGGCTTCTTCGTAGATTTCAAAGGCGGCGTAGGTGACCTTGATGCCATAGGTCGCGGTCAGGTCTTTTGCCAGCGCCTCGAGACGCTCGGCAGAATGGGAGCAGAGGGCGAGATTGATGCCTGCCTTGGCCAGACGATGGCAGAGGGCAACACCCATACCGCCGGCAGCGCCGGTGATGACAACAGTTTTCATGGTAAAGAACCTCCTTGATGGTATTTGGTTGGTTTACTTCTATTGTAAAAGCATCGACGGACAGATACCATAGAGGATTTGATGGATATTTGCACGATCTGACGGTTTTGAAAAGCACCCGGAGACGAAGAAAAGAAGAGCACATGTTGACAAAGAGTGAATTTGTTGATAATATGAGAAAAAGAAAGTGTGAAAATGCAAATAAAGAGCGGGACGGTATTTGGAGAATCTGATTGATACGGAAGGAGAATAACAATGAGCAAAGGACCGGATGCGGGATTTGATGTGTCGGTAAACAGAATCTTCAATGTGGTCAAGCGCACGCCGAATGCAGGATGGAAGCTCGAGCTGAAAGGAAGTCCCTGCAATTACGTGCTCTGTATGGCGCTGCAGGGAGAGGCAATCTACCATCTGTCGGGAGAACAGCCACAGGAGCTGCGGGTCAGCGGCGGGGATGTACTGCTGTTCAGCCCTGAAACGCCGCGGTTTGCCCACAGCGTTCCGGAAAATCCCTGGAGCTTCATTACTGTGAACTTTTCAATCACGTTTCCGGATGAGCAGACCCGAATACAGCTCGCGGAGCTTCCCATGGTTGCCCGGCAGACCCCGGGGGCGGTTCGAACGCTGTTTCAGGAGCTGGAAAGCACATGGGTGGGCAAGCAGTCGGCGTATCTGCTCAAGTGCCGGGCGCTGCTGGAACAGATCATATGGGAGCTTATACAGCTTGCCGATGCATCGAAGGTGGATTCTGCGCATTATCTGGCAATCGAGCGGGTGCGGCAGCACATTCAGGAGCATTATGCCGAAAGCTTTATGGTGGAAGAACTGGCGGCGATGACGCGGTGCAGTCCGAGCCATTTCCGGATGCTGTTCCGGCAGATTGTGGGTATGACGGCGGTGCAGTATCAGGCGATGGTACGCATTGAGAAGGCGAAGGATCTGCTGTTGTCAGGGGAAATGAACGTTTCGGAAGCGGCTGCCCATCTGGGCTACCGGGATATCTACTATTTCAGCAGGCAGTTCAAACAGCTCACGGGAAAGCCTCCCAGAGAGTACGTGCGATGACACGGAAAATGGATGAGGTGTACGAAAAAACTCCTGCGGAACGCACTGTTTTTGTTGACAATCCACCGGCATCATGCTAATATGAAAGCAACATCCTGACAATTACGGAGGAAAATGACAATGGGTGCGATTCATACGTATCTTCGATATGCAAAAGATCTGATCAACGAATGGGAGCAGTGCCGCGACGAGGGCCGCGATGTGCATGTCTATGAGGCGCGCTGCCGCGAGATTTCCGAAAAGGCGGCAGCGCACTGGACGCCGTCCCTTGAAAAGGAAGCGGTGCGCATCGGTGAGGAAATGCTGGCCATTCCCGTGAGTCCGGACTATCCGTATGTGGAGCCCTCGACACTGGAAGGGATTCGCGCCTGCTGCCCGGAAAATGCAAAGGTGTATACGCCTGCGTCGGCAGATCCGGCGGCGATTCGCGGCGCATGGGCCGGCCGCATTGCAGGCTGCCTGCTGGGCAAGCCTGTTGAAGGTCTCCGGCGTCCGGCGTTATATCCGCTGCTCAAAGCCTGCGGCAATTATCCCATGCACAAGTACATCCGCGCCTGCGAGATGGAGCCGGGATTCGACGGATACAACCCTGACCGCTGCTGGGCGGACAAGGTAGACGGCATCTCGCCTTCCGACGACGATACCAACTACACAACGCTCGGCATGGTGCTTCTGGAAAACTGGGGACGTGATTTTACTCCCGACGATGTGATGGATGCCTGGGGACGCTATCTGCCGGCATCGACTACCTGTACCGCCGAGCGCATTGCTTACCGCAATGCGATGATGGGAATGATGCCTCCCGAAACGGCCTCTTTCCGAAATCCATGTCGTGAATGGATCGGCGCGCAGATCCGCGGCGACTTCTTTGGCTACATCAATCCCGGTAATCCCGCACTGGCGGCCGAAATGGCCTGGCGGGACGCTTCCATCTCCCATGTTAAGAACGGCATCTACGGTGAAATGTTCGTTGCAGCGATGCTGGCGGCTGCTGCCGTGACCGACGATATCAACGAGATCATCGACGCGGGTCTTGCACAGATCCCGGAAAAGTCACGTCTGCGCCGGGATGTGGACATGGTGCGCGGCTGGGCGGCAGAAGGACTTGACGGTGCGGCGATCATTGAAAAGATCCACGGCTGCTACGATGAAATGTCCCGTCACGGCTGGTGCCACACCAATTCCAATGCCATGATCGTGACGATGGCGCTGCTGAAAGGCGACGGCGACTTCGGCAAGAGCATCTGCCTCGCGGTTCAGGCGGCCTTTGACACCGACTGCAACGGCGCGACGGTGGGCTCGATTATAGGTCTGCGCAACCGCGGTATTCCCGCAGAATGGGAGGCTCCGTTTATGAAGGGGCTGCGCACCAACATCGACGGCGCGACGGTTGTGACGCTGGATGAGCTGGTGGAGCGCACGATTGCAGTGATGCAGTAATTGCTTTTTGATTATACTCATTGACAGAGGGAGGATACGGTTATGATTTTTACGATGATCGGCGGCGGTGCACACCGTCTTCTGGCAACTTCCCGCAGCGCGCTGCGTGAGGGTGTATTTGCAAACGGCGGTGAGATGCGGTTTTACGATCTCAACGAGCAGCGTGCGGCTGACATGGCGGCGCTGCTGATGAAGAGCCCGGAATACAAGGCCTGTCCCATCAAAATCTCCTGGAAACTGACGCTGGATGAGGCGCTTAAAGATGCGGATCTGGTCAGCGTGACGCTGCTGGCGGGTCCGGCGAGCCTGATGAACCTGCAGAATGAGCTGGGCTGGGCATCCGGCTTCATCGGCTCGGACAATGTGTCCTATCCCGGTGCATTCCTTGCCCTGCGCGGCGCACCGATCCTGATGAACGTGGCCCGCCGCATGGAAGTCATGTGCCCCAATGCCATCCTGCTGGATTTTGCCAATCCCGTGGGTGTTCTTTCCGCCATGGTGCGCAAGTTCACCTCCATTCGCTGCTACGGCATCTGCGAAGGTCACAACAACCATGGCTGGGACCTGACCCGCATCATCACCGGCGACAACCGCTACGATCCCGGCTACGATGTGGACGTGGCGGGTATCAACCACCTCAGCTTCATCGTTCGCGGTACGCTGAACGGTGAAAACGTATTTGATCTGCTGGACCGGCGTCTGGCTTCCACGCCTGACTGGCCGGAGAAGATCAAGTTCCCGTCTTATCAGGATCCCAGAGTCAGCGCGCGCATGATTGACGGTCTGAAGAAGCTGGTGGAGATCTATGAAAACCGTCATGCGCTGCTCTTCTCCACCGAGGGTGACGGCTATGCCCATTTCTTCCACGAGGAATCCGTGCAGAGCTACTCACGGCTCCATCTGGACGTGAATGGCGACGGCCTCAACTTCAACAGTTCCCGTACGCTGGAGGCGGAAAGTGCGGCGGGGCTTGCCTCCCGTGCAAAGGCAAATGAAGAGTTTGCCCACTTTGCATCCCTTTCCACAGAAGAGATCCCCTGGAGTGACCCTGCACGTCATGTGTTCCATGTGACGGACAAGGGCGACGTGCAGGTGAAGATTCTCTGCGGTCTGGCGGGAATCGCAAAGACCCGTGTGGCGGTCAGCTCTCTCAACGACGGCAATGTGGTCAATGCTCCCAAGGGCCTTGCGATGGAGTTTACCCACACGGTGGACAAGGACGGTCTGCATCCGATTACGGGTCTGGAAGTCCCGATGGGTGTCTACGGTACGGTGACGAGTCTGGCGGTGCATCAGACGATGCTTGCCCACGCCTGCGGTACGGGCGATGCAAAGGATCTCTACGAAGCGCTGCTGGCCTATCCCATCGGTTCGGACACGAAGGCTGCGAAGGATCTGTGGAGACGGCTGCTCAGAAGTGCCGGGGACTACATCGCGCCCAGCTTTATGGAGCTTGAAAAATACCTTTAATGGTACTGTTTTCCTGAAACAGGACGAATCGGCGCCGACGAAAGTGTGTTTTCGTCGGCGCTGTCTTGATTTGGTGCTTTACAGAAAATACAGCCTGTGCTACAATGAACGTATTCCATTTACATCCGTGTCCGAAAGGAGTATCTATGCGTTCGTTCAGAAAAAGCATGCTGGCACTTATGTTGTGTACAGCTTTAATTATTGGTCTGCTGCCGGTTCATGCAGCATCACTGCGGGAGGTGGATCTGCCGCTGTCAAAGGGACTGGAATATACCCGACTGACCGACGGTACGTCCTCAGCCGATGCTGTGCAGACGTTCCGGCTGACGTATACCCCCGGCGAACACACGCTGCCGATGGTGGTTTACGGTGACAGCGTCTACGGCACCACGACGCCGGAAGAGGTGTTGGCGGAGGTGGGTGCAAAGGGCTATGCCGCGGCGGCAGTGGTCAATGCTGACTTCTTCTCCATGAGTTCCGGTGTGCCGGAGGGACTGCTTATTACCGACGGTGTGCTGCGCTGTTCGGATTCCTGGCAGAATGCGGTGGGCATCCGTGCCGACGGCAGTTTCTTTCTGGGGGCTCCGCAGCTGAAGATACAGCTGACCGGCGGCGGAAAGACTGTTTCCATCACCTACATCAATAAGCTGCGCACCAACAAGGGCGTTTACTTACTGACCTCCGACTTTGACGATACGGATCATCTCCGGCGCGCCGGTACCAAAGTATGGCTGAAAGTGACCGACGGACGGGAGATCACCATCGGCGGCCGTGTGGCGGTTGAGGTGGAGCGGATCGAGCAGAGTGCAGACGAATCCGCGATTCCTGAGGGGTATATGCTGCTGACCGTGGCTGATGACGGCCCGGGAGAGCAGGTCAAAACTCTGGAAGTGGGCGACCGGCTTACACTCTCGGTGAGCAGCGCCGACACCCGCTGGAATGATGCGGTCTACGCCTGCGGCGCCGGTGCCTTTCTGGTGTCGGATGGTGTGGCTGCGTCGGGACTCTCCGCATCCAAGCGTCCGGTGACGGCGCTGGGCATCCGTGCCGACGGCAGCGTTGTGATTCTGGCGGCCGACGGCCGGTCTGCCGGGTATTCGGCGGGCTTTTCACTGGCGGAAGCGGCACGGCATCTGCTGGCGCAGGGCTGCGTCAATGCCGTGAATCTGGACGGCGGCGGTTCAACGACGGTTTACACGAGGGAGCCGGGGTACAGGGCGGCTGCTCTTTCAAACGTTCCTTCCGACGGCGCGGTTCGCAAGTGCGCAAACTATCTGGTCTTTATCAACACCGCAGCTCAGACCGGCAAGGCTGAAAAGCTCTGGGTTTATCCCAGCGCTGCCTATGTGCTGGCGGGAGCCGAGGTTGACTATCAGGTGCTGGCTACCGATGCGGGATATCAGCCGGCAGGAATGATGAGCGGCGTGAGTCTGCAAGCGGGCAATCTGGGTACCGTGTCCGGGACACGCTTTACTGCCGGAATGACGGCAGGCAGCGGCATGGTTACGGCGTCCGCCGCGGGGCTTTCCGGCTTCACGGCTGTGACAGTCTGCACGTCCGTGGATGCGCTGGAAATCCGGTCGGGGGATGCGCGGGTGAATGCGCTGACGCTGGAACCCGGCGAAAGCATTGATTTGGATGCGCTGGCGAGAGTGGCCGGGCAGCAGGTCATCAGCCGGGATGATCTGTTTGAATGGACTGTGACCGGCGGGGTCGGCACGGTTGATGCAAACGGCGTTTTCACTGCCGGCAGCGTCAAAGGACTGGAAGGCACTGTCACGCTGCGCTATGGCGGAAAGAGCATAAAAGTGGATGTGACGGTAGGTCGCGCGCCGCAGCTGCTGGACGGCTTTGAAACCGTTTCAGGCTGGGTGGGCGATGAAAAGCTTGTGCTCAGCGGCGAAGCTGACGCAGCGTTTGTGCGTTACGGCTACGGTTCGGCACGGGTTGACTATACCCTGACACCCGCTGACGGTGAAACTACGGCCTCGGCACGGCTTGCGAGGACGTTTGCATTCTCGGACAATGCCGACTACCTCAATATATGGGTTCACGGCGGTTCAGGACTCAGTCTGACCCCGATTGTGTGGGCAGCCGGTGAAGAAAAGGCGCTTGTGGGCGCGATTCTGGAGGACGGATGGCAGCTTATCCGTTTTGCCGTGCCCGACGATGCGCAGCGCTTTGTGGGATTTGAACTGAGCGGCTCCGGTACGGGTTCTGTCCGGCTTGACGGCATGAGCGTCAGCCCCGGTGTGCCTCTTGGCAGGGACAGTACGCTGGAACTGGAGATTACGCAGGCCGACACCGGCGCAATTGCCGCAACGGTGCGTGATGCGGCGGGCTATCTGGTCAAAGGCTCCGATATCGAGCTGAAAGTGGATGGTCGGGAGCGCGGCTTCGTCTACGACGCCGGATCCGGCAGGCTGATTGCCGATGAGCCGCTGATGGATGACGGAAAAGCTCATCGTGTGACGCTGACGGCACAGGATGCCGTGGGTAATCTGGCAAGAGTGCATCTGGACATCGCTGCGGCGGTGCAGGAAACGGTGTTTGACGATATGCGAGGGCACTGGGCGGAGGCACAGGCCAATGTGCTGCATGCCAGAGGCATCATGAACGGTGAGACTGCGGGAACGAAGCTGCTGATGAACCCGGGACGTCCCACCACACGTCAGGAAATGGCGGCGTTTGTGGCGCGTTTCCTGGGATATGACCTGACGCAGTATGAAAATGTGGAGCTGCCGTTTGACGATGCGGACAGGATTGCTTCCTGGGCACTGCCCTATGTGAAGGCCATGTACGCCGAAGGGCTGATGCAGGGCTCCGCATCGGGCGACCGGCTCAACTTTAACCCCGAAAAATACCTGACCCGTGCCGAGGTCATGGCGATTCTCGGCCGCACGCTGCCGCAGGGATACGGCGAAAGCAGTACGGTTTATGCAGACTCCGCGTCGGTGCCCGCATGGGCTGCGTCCCATCTGGGAAAGCTTGTGACGCTGGGTGTCATCGGCGGCTATCCGGACAACACTGTGCGTCCCGGTGCGCCGGTGACCCGTGCGGAGGTTACGGCGATGCTTTACAGAATCGGTTAAGTGATTTTGGAACAACATGATTTGCAGCGAGGAGGAAATCTTCATGCTCAAGCCTGAAAAAATCTGCGATACCATGCCTTTTGAAAACGGGGCAGACCCGACCTGGAGCCGCGGCAATTCGGTGATTCTCCGGGTGGGAGATCGGGTCTTTGTGACCAACAACCGGGTTTTTCCCCGGCGTGCACCCAATAACCGCACGAGTCTGGAAGTCTATGAAAAGCGTGACGGCGGGGAATGGAAACTGGTGTTTTATGAAGAAGGCGTCTATCAGCGTGAACCCTGTCCGATCCTGTATCTGGGCGACAACAAAATTGCCGTGACGGTCAATCCGACGGTGGAAACGTACCCGGAGGACATGAAAGTACACATGGCGCCCTGTACACCGTTGGTGTATATCTTTGACATCTCGGGCGAGGTACGGCTCATTGACACGGTGAAGCTTACCTGGGACGATCCGGACTACCGGTTTGCCGATCACTCCTACCGCAGCTTTGCCATCGACGATATAAACGGCAATCTCTTTTTCACCAATCAGTATCTGCTCAAAGACGGCGGCGGTGCGCACTGCTGGACGCTGACCGATCACGAGTTTAAACCTCTGCGTGCGGGCAAACTCAAGTATCCCGTGCGCGCCTGTTACCAGAACATCGCCATGCGGGGCGGCGAGACCTATGTGTTTGCACTCCGTGACATCGTGGAGCCGGTGCAGGAGTGGAAGGATTATAAGTATCAGGTTACGCAGCAGCATTGGGACTATGATTTCAGAATGGTGTATCTGAACTACACGCCGGATATTGCCTCGCAGGATTTCGGCGAGTCTGTTGTGGTGTGTGACCGCGATGCCACCTGCGGCTGGGTGACGAACCTTGACTGCTGCTGGGACAAAAACGGCGATCTGCTGCTGCTGGTCTGCGCACAGAATGTGCATCACGCGTTCATGCGGGATAAGTTCTTCCCTGGTGAAAAGCTGGAGACGGTGCTAGAAGTCTACCGGCTCAAGGGCGGTAAGGTTGTGGATGTGCAGTGCATCGACAAAAGCCGCGAGGAAGAGGGCAGCATGGCAGACTATGCAGGATTCTTCCATACGGCCTCCGACGGTCGGGTGTATATCGTCTGGTCGAAGAGCACCGGGCTTTCGGATAATCCCGTGCCGACCGGTACGTATATGACGCCTGTGGATGCTCTTTCGGCAGTGCCGGTGAAGCTGCTGGATACGTTTGGACGTATCTTCGGCTCCAAGACCCGGTTGGGCGCCGGGCGCAGCGATGTGATCGATCTCTACTGGCCCGACGGAAATAAGGCGATCATGTATGCCTGCTGTGATCTGAGGAATCTCTAAAAAACACCTGAATAGTAGAAAATATTTTTGCGCAGCCTATTGACAAACCTGATATTGTATACTATAATGGTAGTACAAGATATCACTTGAATACAATCTGATTAAGGAGATACAAATATGGAAGTCAAGAATAAGGTTCTGGAAGTTATGCGTGAGGCCGGCAAGCCCGTTTCCGCCGGTGAAGTTGAGAAGCTGTCCGGTCTGGACCGCAAGGAAATCGACAAGGCTTTCAAGGAGCTGAAAGCCGAAGGCGCCATCGTCTCTCCCGTGCGCTGCAAGTGGGAGCCTGCCGCGAAGTAATCAAGTCAATATCAAAGCGCCCTGTTTTCATTCGAAAACAGGGCGCTTTTTTGCGTTTGCATTACTTCTTTGCGGCTTCGAAAAGGCTGATGAGCTGTCGGCCGACGGCGTGATTCATGTTCAGGGCATCCTGGAGCATTTCGTTCGGGAACTTACGCAGGAAGGTGATGGCTTCCATGGTCAGATCTCCCTCGTAACCGATTTCGGCGAGGGCCGACATGAAGGCAGGCCAGTTGATGGTGCCGAGGTAGGGAATGGTGTGATCGTCTCTGAGGCCGCCGTTATCGTGAACGTGCAGAGACTGCAGGCGTCCGGGACGGATGGCACGGGCAAAGTCTGCAGGAGCGCAGCCGGAGGTGTTGGCGTGGCCGGTATCGAGGCAGGCCACGAACAGTTCGGGATCCAGCGCGTCGCAGAGCGTATTGAGCAGCTCGGGGGTTCTGGTGACGGTCAGGTTTTCAACGCCGATGCGGATACCCAGGTCGCGGCACAGGGGCTCGAAGGTCTTATGGTAGAGGATGTTAAAGTCCATGGTGTCGTTTTTGGGGTTGACCATGTCACGCACGCTGTGGACGATGATCTGGCGCACGCCCAGAGCGGCGGCGTACTCGATGGAACGCCAGACAAGGCGGTATTCGGTGAAGTGCAGGCTGAAGGGCATGCCGACTCTGAAGGGAAAGGCGGCGTGTGCCTGATTGCAGGCAAGGCCGAAGTGCTCAAGCATCCGGCGGGATTCTTCCGCTTTCTTCAGATAGTCGTCGGAAAGCAGCTGGGGGATACTGTGGGCATCGTAGAAGGAGTAATCGACGCCGTCAAAGCCTGCTTTGGCGATCATTTCAAGGCCTTTTTCCTCTCCGAAGCGAGAGACGGGGACGCTGGTTTCCATGGCAAGCAGCATATCGGGTAACCATCCTTTCAGAATTTTGCCGTCCGGGAAGTGAACGGACACCGGGGGAGCGGCAGTTGTCAGCTATTGACAGGTGCCGCAGATTTCACTATAATAAGTACAAGTTTATTATAGCGTCTGTTCCGGGTTTGTCAATACCGTGCCCGGAGACGAGAAAGGGAGCATCAGTCTGCAATGAAAAAGAAAAGTCTGATCATCTTTATCGCGCTTTACGTTACCTATACCGCCATTTATGTGGCGCGGCTCAACCTTTCCATGGCCTCGCCCGAGATGAAGGCGGCGGGCATGCTCACCTCGGCCCAGCTGGGTCTTCTGGGCAGCCTTTTCTCCGTCATCTATGCCTGCGGCCGTCTGCTCAACGGCATTCTCTCCGACCGCGTGGCACCGTGGAAGATGATCTGCACGGGTCTTGCCATTGCCGGTATCTCCAATCTCGCCGTAGGCTTCATGCCGCCCTTCGCGGGTGTGGCCCTGTTCTGGAGCACCAATGCCTTTGCACAGTCGATGCTCTGGAGCTCGGTTCTTTGCGTGGTATCCTCGCTTTACGACAAGGAAACCGCCAAGAAGCGCACGTCGATCATGGTTACCTCGGTTGCCACCGGCAACATCATCGGTATTCTGCTCAACACCTGGCTGATTGATCAGTTCGGTCTGCGCTGGGCCTTCATTATTCCCGGTGCGATTACGCTGATTCTGGCGGCGGCAAATCTCATGCTGCTGCGGGCAATCCCGGCTCCCGATCAGGCAGCGGGTAAGAAGCACATCAATATCTTCACCCTCCTCATCAACCGTGAGATCCGCACGGCTGTGGTACCTGCGTTCCTGCACGGCATCATGAAGGACAACGTGACGCTGTGGATGACGGTGTTTTTCGTGGATCGGTTTGCCATTGATCTGGAACAGTCTGCGTGGTTTGTGCTGCTCATTCCCGTGGTTGGCTTCCTGGGTCGTTCCGTGTATTCGCTGTTTTACAAGCTCTGCGGCAATGAGGAACACAAGGTCTCGGTTTACGGCTTTGTGGTCTGCGTGGTCTGTGCACTGGTTATGTGCATTCCCGGCGTGACGCCGGTTGCGGCGATGCTGGCGCTTAGCTTCATCTACGCCGCAACCTCGGTGATCAATACCTCTTTCCTGTCGATTTATCCCATTCGCTTCGTGGATACGGGCAATGTGGCCTCAGTCAGCGGCGTGATGGATTTTGTGACCTATCTGGGCGCGGGTGTGGCCTCTGCCTGCTACGGCGTGGTGATTGACAGCTTTGGCTATCTGCCGATGTTTATCTCCTGGGCGGCAGTTTCTGTGCTGGGTGTTGCACTGGTGCTGCGTCTGGTGAAGGTTCAGAACGAAGAAATGAGCCGTCAGAACGCATAAGTTTTGACGTTGGTTTGATTTTTCCACTATGACGCAAGGAGGAAGCATACATGAAAATCAGTCACGGCGAGATTATCATCAGCCCTGCGGTGGGTACCCGCGTTGCCGGTTACGGTACCGACGACGTCTCCGTTGCCAAGCTTGACGATCTCTATCTCTCAGCACTGGCTTTGGACGACGGAAAGAAAAAAATCGTGATCCTGGGTTTTGACCTGCTGGGCATTCAGGATGCATGGATTGTCCGCTTCCGTGAAAGCGTGGCGGCAGTGTTTGGCGGCGAGCCCTCCGACTGCATCCTC
This sequence comes from Oscillospiraceae bacterium, assembly GCA_015067675.1. Taxonomy (GTDB): domain Bacteria; phylum Bacillota; class Clostridia; order Oscillospirales; family QAMX01; genus SIG502. The sequence continues at coordinate 553 of SVMB01000009.1, read as the reverse complement.
ACCTGTACCCACACACATACCGGCCCCAATACCAGGATCCTGATGGATGCCCCCGAAATCTTCGAGGAAGCCTATCTGGAAGAGCTGGAAAAGTCCACGGTTGCGCTGGTGCGGGAGCTGTTTGCCAAGCCCTTTGTGGATACCGATGTGTTCTTCTATTCCGCCAACTGCGATGAAAACATCAACCGCCGGTATGTTGGTCCCGAAAACCGCTGCTCCTTCCTGCCGCATCGCCGTGAGGTGGAGAAGATCGCCGACGGCATTTGCGACAAGGAAATCGGCGGCCTGTTCTTCGTCAACCGTGCCACCAGGCAGCCTGAATATGTCATCGGCAACTTCGCGGCGCATCCCCTGGCGGGTCATGCACCGGGTCTTGGCGGTCTGCGCATCTCCGCGGATTTCCCCGGCGCATTCCGCGATTACATCAAGTCCGAGATGGGCATTGAAAGCATGTACATCTCCGGCGCCTGCGGCGACACGGTGCCCCGCGGACATGAGACCGGCAGCGAGGCCATCCGCAAGGTCGGCGTGAACCTCGCCTGCTGCCATCGAC
>SVMB01000115.1 GCA_015067675.1 Oscillospiraceae bacterium | reverse complement strand
TGGAGGTCATCACGAGATACCCGGAATTGAGGCTGCGGGAACGGATTGTCAGGCCGCTGTTCTGCTCGGAAAGCCAGTTGAAGCTGTTGAGCATAAGATCGGTGTTGGAGCCGTTGACAATGGAGTCGGAAACCTCATCGGTAATCATGGAGGTACCGAACCAGATGATGCGCGTCTGTGCTTCCTCAATGAGCAGTGAGAGTGTGAAGCTTCCCTGCTTGTCACCATCGACATATTCCAAAGTATCGGCGTTGTGAGCCTCTTCCTTCAAATAGGCACTGTCTGAGGTGGTCAGAAGCCGAGTGACTGACAATCCATCTCTCAGATCCGCCTCAATGTTCAAGGGCTGACAAAGTGCCGTCATAACCCGGTATCCGGCGTCGGAAAGCGGTGCTGTAACAGCGGTATCTGCCATGTTGGGGAAGAGATAATGCGGGTATTCTGAAAGATGGTAGTTGCTATTACCTTCCAGAACGATGCCGGTTTCGGGATAAACGCTGTAATTGCTCATGAGGGCATTAAGGTTGGTGAGCGGTTCGTCAAGAATATCGGTGAGCAGCATCAGCCTGCCGCCGTTTTCCAGCCAGGCGGCAATTTTGGATGTTTCGTCCCCTGTAAAGTCGCTCAGCGGTGCGTGAATGAGCAGAACTACTGTGTCCTCAGGTACAGCGTTCACTGTCAGAAGATCGAGCTCTGAAACTGTATAACACTCCTGTTCCAGACGTGAGATCAGGGAATCGGGAAGCGGCAGTTCTCCATGACCTGTGGTAGAATAGATCGTCGGAAGTTTATCTGATGAGACATAAACGATGGCGGAAGTCAGAAGGTTTTCACCATCAAATTCTGCGATGATATTATAATCCTCATCATAACTTTGCGGGTAAAAGTCTGCGTAATTGATTGCCGTGGCACGCAGGCTGCTGACAGCTATGACACTGTTGGTTTCAAGAATGAGGTTTGTGTACTGGCTGGCAAAATACGGATACAGCACGGGATCCTTGTATTCGACGTGGATATGTGGATTTTCCGCCTCATAACGGGCGAGAAGCTCGACGATAGCTGCATCTTCACTGCCGTTTTCGGCAAGCAGGTACAGGGTGATATCCTGATCGACACCATCGAGTCGATCACGGGTCTCCTGAGATAAAGTGAAGAGTTCATTGGCGGTAACATCAAACCGTGTCAGGGTAGCGGGAAGTGTGCTGATAAAAAGATTGGCCATGATCACGATTGCAACTGCCAACACGGTATAGAGAACCGAATAGGATGCGTATTTACGGGAAGACTTATGCTGTTTCATATGTATCCTCCTTCCCTACTGCCAACGACGCTTGTCCAGATTCTGAACGCACAGAAACAGGAACAGGAAGATCACCGAGAGATAATACACAACCCCTGTCAGATCAAAGAGACCGTAGATGAAGTTATTCAGGCGTTCAAAAATGTAAAATGCTGAAAGAAAAGTATGTGCAGATCCTTCCAGAAGTGTGTAATCCAACAGGCAAACAGCTGTGAGTGACAGTTCAAGAATAGCACCTATAGTGATGGCGAGCCAGTTGCTTCCGGTGAAAGCACGAAGAACACACATGAGCAGCACAATCAAAACGGTGAAGGTTGTGAAAGCCGTGCTGGAGGCATTAGAGAGAAGGCTTGCAATTCCGGGCATGAGAAATCCCAGCAGCATGACTCCGAAGGACAGTACGGCAGATACCAGAGGGTTCTCTGTCAGCGAAGACAGGAAGAGTCCAATGGCAATGAGGGCAGCTCCCAACAGATAAAAACCTGTGATAGCGGTATAAGCCGTCGGCATGACCACTTCACCGTACAGGCTCATCAAAGGCGGCCACAGGCACATAAGTAAAACCGGAATTGTGAACACGGTCAGCAGTGCCAGAAATTTGCCCAGAACAATATCGGTACTGCGAAGCGGTAAAGAATACAGAAGCTGATCTGTACGGGCACGACGCTCCTCGGAAAGACCGCGCATGGTCAGGATCGGTATGACAATCAACAGCACAAAGGCAATGTTCGAGATCAGATATTCAAACTCAGGCAAGCCGCCCTTAAAATGAAGCGCAGAGCCATAGATACCGACAACCATCAGGAGCAGCGCAATAAAGAGCGGAGCCGAAATCGTTGTGAACGCAGAACGCAGTTCACGTTTATAAACAGCTATCACGCATTTGCCTCCTTTTCTTCCCCGGTATCTTCCGTCAGCTCCAGAAAGACATCTTCCAGACGGGCCTTTTCCATACGAATTTCTATTGGGTACAGTCCTTTTGATGCAAGAGCGGCGCTTATCTGTTCTCGCGGATCACGGAGACCGTCAAACGCAAGAGCGACACTCATGGTATTTGCTTCCGCCCCGGGTTCGATTTGAATGGAGGACAGGTGCGGAAGCACACCGAGGGCCTGGCGGAGTTTTTCTTCACTACTGCGTACAAGCAGTCTGACAGCAGCACTCGTTTTAAGCCTTCCGGTGAGATTATCAGGCGTATCCTGTGCCACAAGCTTTCCGTGCGAGAGAATCAGAACCTGATCGCAGAGAGAATCGATTTCTGAAAGGATGTGGCTTGAAATCAACACTGTATGATCTCTGCCGAGGGTGGAGATCAGGGATCGGATTTCCGTAATCTGACGCGGATCGAGGCCGATGGTGGGCTCGTCAAGCACGATGCAGTCTGGATTACCAAGTATCGCCTGGGCGATTCCGACACGCTGACGGGTTCCCTTGGAAAGCTTGTAGAGAAGGCGGTTCTGTTCATGGACCACATCGGTCGATTTCATTGCCCGAACCACAGCGTCAGCGCGTTCCCGACGGGATATCCCCTTTGCCTCCGCGACAAAATCCAGATATTCCCGCACGGTCATATCGTGATAAAGCGGCGGATGCTCAGGCAGATACCCCAGATGACGTTTGGCGTTTCGGGGATCGTCCAGAAGATCGGTTCCAAAGATGTTAACCTGCCCGGAAGTAGGCGCAAGGCATCCGGTGAGGATATTCAGCGTTGTACTTTTCCCCGCACCATTGGGACCGAGCAAGCCGACAATTCTGCCCGGCTCGATGGAAAAGGTCAGATCGTGGAGAACCTCTGTTTTATCATATCTCTTGCAGATATTTGACAGTGAGATCATGGTTTGCCTCCTGTGTGAGAGGATGATGTTTAAGTATACCATAAAACTTTAAACGAAGAAAAGCGGAATTGTGACAAAACTGAGAATTTGATACAGGACTCATAAAAAAGAGGCTTTTGGGAAAGCTCAAAACGTCCGCTGAAGCTGAGTATAAAGACAGCGGATCCACCGATTTCCAAAAAAGGAGTCAAGATATGGTTTCATTACGCAAAGCGTTTGCTGCGATAGTGGCTGCAGCGGTTCTGGGTTGTATGTGTGTCGTTTTTGCTGTACCGGGCCCCTCTTCCGCTGCCGATGAACATGAGCAGGAGATGCAGCAGCTGCAGGAGAAATGGGAAGCGCTGTCTGATCGGCAGCGAAACGCTGTATACAAGCTTTTTGACCGCAAGGGCAAAGCTGAAATTGCCCTGATGGATGAATATGCTGCGCTAGGGTTGATCAGCGAGGAAGAAGCCGAAGCCTACGCAGGACGCGTGAGCAGCTGGCTGGAAGCCATGGAGGAAAGCGGCAAGATGCCGCCCGTATTCGGAAGATCCCGCAGGGCTGAGGTCTGCAAACACTGCAAACCCGGAAACGGCGAGTAATTGCAGCAGCTTTATCTATGCAGATAAACAGGCACTGCCAATCCGGCAGCGCCTGTTTCAAAACATATCTATTCGTTTTCTTCATCCTCGTCGTCTGAAAGTACCTCGACAGAAGAAACGTCTGAGACACCGTGGAAGAGACGGCGGTAAATGTCCTGAAAATCCCGGAGAATCTCGGGATGGGCGAAGTCTTTGTGGCAGAGAAGGTTGATCTCGCGGCTCATATCGGCGTCGCCAAACGGAATGGCTGCAAGGCGTCCGGTTCTGACATCGTCCATACAGGCGCTTTTTGCAACAACCGAGATACCCATATTCAGCGCCACCAGTTCTCTGATGACACTTACGTCATCAATTTCGATGGTGACATTGAGATTCTTGATCGAAGCGGAATACTTGGAAAGATAATTGGCAAAGAGTGTGCGGGTTCCCGATTTCTTTGAGCGAAGGATAAACTTCTCACTGCGAATATCCTCAAAAGTAACGCTCTTTCTGCCGGACAGAGGATGCTCGGGCGAGACGATAACGCAAAGCGAGTCGGTATCCAGAAGCACCGGCACATAATCCTCAACCTTTACAGAGCCTTCAACCACAGCAATATCCAGCTTATAAAGTTTGAGCTGGGCATTGATGTCTTTCATGGTACCGGTGACCACGGTGACATGAGTGCCGGGATGCTCGTTGCAGTAAAGGGCGATAATCTGCGGCATGGAGACTTCGCTGACGGTCTGGGTAATGCCGATGGAGAGATGCTGGATGTTCGCGGCACAAGCCTCAATGTCCTGTACACAGCTGTCGTAGAGTGCAATAATGCGGCGGGCGTATTTGAGCAGAATTTCTCCTTCAGCCGTCAGCTTGAGCTTGTTTTTAACACGGTTGAAGATCCGGATCTGGAACTCCTCCTCCAAAAGCCTGATATGGTGGCTGATGGCAGGCTGGGTCAGATTCAGCTCACGGGCGGTTTCTGTGTAATTTTTGGTATTTGCCAGAGAAAGAAGGGTACGCAGTCTGGGATTTACCATGGTTTATAACCTCATTGCACAGTGGTGTTTATATCTTCCGATACAGTCTCTTCCATATGCTGGAGCTCTTCTTCGTGAACAGTCACAGCGTCGTCGCGCTCACCGGCTGCTTCATCATGACGGGCATCGTTGAGGATACCGCCATCATCCTCAATCGCCGGAACAGGCAGCGTAGAGGTGATGACGCCGGATTTATTCATAGCATATTTGGCGCAGGCGGGGCCGACAATCTCATAGAGCAGACCCGAGGACAGGATAATAGTGGACAGCAGGGTTCCTGCATCGGTGGGCAGGATGCGCTGACCGAGAGCAGCAAGACCGATGGATACACCGGCCTGCGGAATCAGCGCAAGGCCGAGATATTTTCGGGTTGTTTTGGGGGATTTGCTGATTACAGCGCCCAGATAGGCACCGCCGAGTTTACCGATGATGCGGATGGCAAAATAGGCGACGCCGATCAGACCGGCGGTAAGCAGAGAGGGCAAATTCAGGCGTGCACCGGAGAGAACAAAGAACATCAGCAGCAGCGGAGGCGAGAAACGGGAAACCAGCTTGAACAGACGCTTGTCGCCGCCGATATTGACATAGACCATGCCCATCACCATGCAGGCAAGCAGCGGAGATATTCCCAGCCAAGAACCTACACCGGCGATGATGAAGATGACGGCAATGGCCAGGGAGAGCATATGGTCAATGGTACGAGTCGGAGTGATAATGCGGTTGAGTATAAATCCTGCTAATACTCCAAGCCCTAACAATAAAATATTATATATGACCGGCAGCACAATGTCAAGCGCAGAAAGGGAAGAAGCGCTGCCTGCTGCACCCTGCACAAGAACGCATGCAAGGCTGAAGGCGATGATGACAAACGCGTTATCAATGGCAATAACCTGCAAAAGTATGTTGATAAAGCGGCCCTTTGCTTTATACTGACGGATGGTCATGATCGTAGAGGTTGGCGCGGTTGCAGCGGCAATGACACCCAGCAGAAGAGAGAAGGACCAGGAGAGGCTGAAAAGATATTTCATGGCAAGCGTCACAATGACCGCTGCAAACAGGCATTCCAGCATTGTGATGCATAAAACAGACTTGGCATTCTTCTTCAGCTTTGCAATCTTTAAGTATTTACCGACGCCAAAAGCAATAAGAGCCGGTACGATGTCGGTAAGAAATCCCATACCTTCAATCATCGAAGGAGAAAGAATCCCAAGTACATAGGGGCCGATGAGTACACCGGCGGTCAGATAACCGGTGACGTTTGGCAGTTTAAGTTTTTTGGTAATGCGGGTGAGCAGAAAGCCCACAAACAGCATGACTGCGACGCACAGAATTACGCGTGCTTCCACATTGGGGATATTGTCAATGCTCAGGCACTTGATCATAGTATGTCCTCCGACCGGTGCAGAATATAATACATACACCATTACTCTTATACTATAACATTAACAAATTGTAATGTCCAATTCAATTTCCTTTTGGTGCGATAAACAAATGTAATACCTCTTTGACTTGCGAAAAAGAGTTGAAGCATGTTAGGGTTTGTGGTATACTGAAAATAATCCCAAAAAAGACAGGAGAAAACATATGAAATACTGTATTGTCGATGAATCCTACCGTCTGATCAAAGGTAAGCCCTACCCTGCGGATGCATCCGCATTCATGCGTCTGCCCTGTGCCCGCGGCGCAGAGGTCTGTTTTCAGATCCTGGTGAACCATGACGCTGCCTATGCAGTTCAGCTCAACCACAGCCCCATGATTTCCCGCCGCGGCAGCGTCGATACGCTGCGTATCGCTGTGGACAGCCCGTATGATGTAACGCTCTCCCCTGTCGGCCTACTCAAGGATGACGACAACATCGAAAAGTCCGATGTGCTGCTGAAATCCGATTACGCCGAGGCAGAGGCAAATGAGTCTCTGCTGATTCATGCGCGTCTGCAGGTTCCGGCCGACGCCGCAGCCGGTGAGCAGAAAGTGACGCTGCGATTCTATCAGGGCAATATGTTTGAAGATGAAAAGGCCCTTGAGGGTACGCTGCAGCTGACACTTCGCATCTACGATGTTGCGATGCCCGGCAAGGATGCGTTCCTTCTTGACCTTTGGCAGCACAGTTCCAATGTTGCCCGCAAGTATGATGTAAATCTCTGGAGCGATGAGCATTTTGCCGTGCTTGAAAAGGTCATTGCCTCGCTTGCCGAACTGGGACAGAAGTGCGTGACCGTTATCGCCTCCGAGGTTCCCTGGTGCGGTCAGAGCTGCAGCGATTCAAAGACCGATAATCTCTTTGAATACTCGATGATCTCCACGACAAAAAAGACTGACGGCACCTTCGTCTATGACTACACCGCCATGCGACGTTATATCTCTCTGTGTGAGAAATACGGTACTGCGCAGGAGATTGATATCTACGGTCTGACCGGCGTCTGGGTCAAGCCTGAGCTTGGCTTCCCTGTTCTGGCCGAGGATTATCCCGACGGCATGCGTATCCGTTACTACGACGAAGCGGATGGATGCTATAAGTACATGCGCAAGGCTTCCGAAATCGATGCCTTTATCGTCGCGCTGATGGAGTATTTCCGCACTGAGGGATTGGCGGATCGTGTACGCTTTGCCGCAGACGAACCTGCCGACGTGGAGAAATTCCGCAGCACGATCTCTCATCTCAAGGAACTCTGCCCTGATGCAAAGCTCAAGACTGCCATCGGTCACGCCGAGTTTATTGACGAGTTCAAGGACGCCATCGACGTATTCTCCCCCTTTATCTACTGTGTCGTCAAGGAATTTGACAACATCAAGGCAAAGCAGGCGGAGCTTACCGAAAAGACCTTCATCTGGTACGTCTGCTGTGCGCCTCATTACATCAATACCTTCCTGCGCAGCTTCCTTCTGGAGAGCCGTTATATCGGTATCCTGACGGCTTACATGGGCTTTGTCGGCTTCCTGCGCTGGAATTACTGCATCTGGCCTGAAGAGCCCCGCCGCGATATCCGCTACGGCATCTTCCCTGCCGGTGATGTCAACTTCATCTACCCTGCCGGCAACGGTGATGTGCTGCTGTCCCAGCGTTATATGCTGCTCAAGCGCGGCATCGAAGACTTCTGTCTGATCGATCAGCTTCGCAAGGCCGGCCGTGAAGACGTGGTGAATGCCGCCATGGCGCAGGTTATTCGTGAGCCGGATGTGCGAACCTACTCTACCCTGCTGGAGCTTGAAAAGAATCGTCCTGCTCAGGAGCTTTGCTCTGATCGTGCCTGTGACTATCATCGCATGCGCGAAATGCTTCTGATGGCTCTCGAAACGCTGCAGAAATGACTCGTGTCTGGTTTGTACGACACGCCGAGCCGGATCTGAGCAATCATGATGAGCTCTCACGCGGGCTTTCAACGAAAGGACTGGCTGACTGTGAGCTTGTAACGCGCTATCTGGAAGATAAAGCGATTACGGCGGCTTATTCAAGTCCTTACAAGCGTGCCATCGATACAATTAAGCCATTTGCCGATGCAAATCACCTGGAAATCCAAATTGTGGATGCCTTTCGGGAGCGAAAGATATCAAACAGCTGGATTGCGGATTTTGATGGATTCTGCAAACAGCAGTGGTTGGATTACGAGTATAAGCTCGACGATGGAGAATGTCTCCGGGAGGTTCAGCAGCGAAATATTACGGCGTTAGAGCAGCTTCTGTTGCGGCACAGGGATGAAAACATCCTCATCGGCAGTCACGGAACCGCTATGAGCACCGTGATCAACTATTATAACCATGAGTTTGGCTATGAGTCCTTTCGGAAGATCAAGGGCTTGATGCCGTGGATTGTGTGCATGGAGTTTGAGGGTTTCGGATTCCTGGGAATGCATGCGATTAACCTGTTGGATAACTGAAAGCTGTATCCGGATGCAGAAAAGCCCTGCGGCATGTGCCGCAGGGCTTTTGAAGTATATCGGAAATTACTTTGCACACTTGCGCTGGATGAACTTGACAAGCTCAACCACGGGGATAACCAGAACGGCCAGAACCATCGCAACCAGATACTCAACAAAGCTGATGGTGGCAAAGCCAAAGAGATTGGCAACCGGCGGGATGGTGATAACGGCGGTGGTCAGGATGAAGCTCAGCGCCATGGCACCCCAGAGCCACTTGTTCTGGGTGGGAAGACCGAACACGCTCTTGCGCTGGCTGCGCATATTGAAGCCGTGGAAAATTTCAGCCATGCTCATGGTCAGGAAGGCCATGGTCACGCCGTCGGCGGAATTGGCGATCTCCCAGACACCGCTTTCGATATAGTGACCGATGAAGTAAGCAGCCAGGGTCATCACAGTGACCATAGCGCCCTGCCAGGCAACATCAACGCCTACGCCGCCGGCAAAGACGCCTTCGTCGGCAGGACGGGGCTTACGCTGCATGATGTCAGGCTCGGCCTTTTCCATACCCAGAGCCAGTGCCGGGAAGGTATCGGTAATGAGGTTGATCCAGAGGATGTGCACGGGATGGAGAATCGTGAAGCCAAGGATGGTAGCGATGAAGATGCTCAGCACTTCGCTCAGGTTGGAGGCCAGCAGGAACTGGATGGCCTTACGGATGTTATCGAAGATGCGGCGTCCTTCCTCAACGGCGGAGACGATGGTGGCGAAGTTATCGTCAGCAAGAACCATATCGGCTACATTCTTGGTAACGTCGGTACCAGTGATACCCATACCGACGCCGATGTCGGCACGCTTGATGGACGGAGCGTCGTTGACACCATCGCCGGTCATGGCGGTGACACAACCCTTCTTCTGCCAGGCATCGACGATGCGAACCTTGTGCTCGGGCTGCACACGGGCGTAAACGCTGAACTGTTCAATCTTGGTCTCCAGCTCTTCATCGGAGATTTCGTTGAGCTGAGAGCCGGTGATGGCCTGAGATGCATCGGTGATGATGCCGAGCTCCATGGCGATTGCAACAGCGGTATCCTTGTGGTCGCCGGTGATCATAATGGGTCGAATACCTGCGGACTTACACTCGACAATGGCGTCCTTAACTTCGGGGCGGACAGGGTCGATCATACCGGTGAGGCCGACGAATACCAGGTCCTGTTCAAGGGCTTCAGGAGCATAATCGGCAGGCTCGGACTTGTAAATGCGGCAGGAGGCGGCCAGAACACGCAGAGCACGGTCGGCCATTGCTTTGTTGGCAGCCAGAATTTCGGAACGCTTGGCATCGGTCAGCGGATGAACCTTGCCGCCTTCCATATAGGACACGCAGCGCTTGAGGATTTCATCG